>JAAELY010000183.1 GCA_024226335.1 bacterium | reverse complement strand
CGTCAGTAGGAGTGCAGCAAGAACGAACGTATTGGGTGGCCAGAACGTTGCGATGTGATCGGGCGGTAGACTCAGAGCCCATCCAAGCTTCGCCCCGCTATAGAAGGCGACCCCAATCAAGATGGCGATCGCCGCCGACTTGGATTTCACGGTCCTCGCCTCCAGCACTCCGGCATCCTCTCTTTGTTCGGCTCTTTCGAGAGGCTCACCGGTAGACACTGACACTCCGGTAGTTCAGCGACGCTCGGGCGGGGGGGGCGTCCCGGAGGTGGAAGCCGCCAGCTCGTGGCTGACCCCCGACGATCGCCTCGCGAAGGCGGGTCGAGCGCCCCGGCGTGAACGACTTGGCGACCACCGGCGTGTCGGACAAACAAGGAAGGGGGTTCTGGGAGCAGGGAAAAGTAAACTGCGTTCTGGCGCACGTCAGAAGATGGGCATCGCCAGAGAGAAAGGTGCCGCGCGCATCTCGAACAATTGGTGTGCCCGTCGCAATCCTGCTTCCAGTACTTGTTCTATCGAGGAGTGGGGGAGATTGCAGATTTCCGTCTCGCGCGTTTTGCCTACCTTAGACCCTTCAGACTCTCGGCTCCTTGAATTGGAGTTGAGATTCTTCTTAGGTAGGGCCCAGTTTCTGGCTGGCAGACGCGTTGGTGCATGAATACCTGTCCCTGGGGGTGTTTAGCCCCAGAGGCTCGCGAAAGGTGCGGGTAGTCGGCGATCCGGCGGAGGTTGCACTTGAAGTGGCCCACGTAGACCGCGTCGAATCGAACCAAGGTCGTAAAGAGCCGCCAATCCGCTTCGGTAATTCGGTCCCCGACGAGATATCGAGGGGTCGACGCTCGCGTTTCCGATCGCATCGAACTCACTGTTGGACATCCGGATGATCTCGCTCGACTCGTTGTTCACGATGGTCTCGTTCTTGCGGTCCCACAAAATGGGAACCGTGACCCGACCCGTATAGGTGGATAGGAAGAATCGCCCCCCTATCTACTTAGTAGGACCGCCCATTATCGGCCGGCACAGATTCGGCAGTCGGAGAATCCGGCGGCTCTCGAACGGGCGCGGGCGGCCGGGCACCTACAAAGGGCCTTCGGAGCGGCGGAAGGACAGCCCGCGAAATTTGTCGAAACACCCGCCTGGCCGTCTTGCGCGCTCTCCGAGTTGCCCGTTTGTCGGGTCTTCGTGCTGCGTATTCAGCGCGATCAGATGCGTCGGTTCTCGTCGCTCCAGTACTGGTCGCGGAGCTTGCGTTTGAAGATCTTCCCGGAGTCTTCCCGCGGAAGCTCCGTCGAAAACTCGATTCGGCGCGGGATCTTGTAGCGCGCGAGCCTTCCTTCCAACGCCAGCTTTATGGAATCGGCGCTCGGGGAGGTTCCCGGTTCAGGCTCGATGATTGCGATCAGTGATTCGCCAAACTCGTCGTCCGGGATGCCGAAGACCGCACAATCGGCGACGCTTTCCACTCCGATCAGGACGGATTCGATCTCCGCGGGGTAGATGTTGACACCGCCCGAGATGACCATGTCTCGCTTGCGATCGCACAGAAACAGGAAGCCGTCCCCGTCCAGGTACCCCATGTCTCCCAGAGTGATCAGACCGGTGCGTTCGATCGCGCGTCGTTCGTCTTCCCGTCCGTGGTAGGTGAACTCGGAGTTCGCTTCGCTGCGCATGAACACCTCGCCTACCTCACCCGATGGCAATTCCTTTCCATCGTCATCGAGGATGCGAATCGTCGAGCCGGGCAGGGCCTTTCCCACGCTACCCGGATGCGCAAGCCATTCTTCACTTCCGCAACCGGCCGCAGGTCCCGACTCGGTACCGCCGTAGAGTTCCCAGATGACCGGGCCCCACCATTCGATCATGGCGCGCTTGACCTCGGGGGCGCAGGGCGCGGCGTTGTGTACGACATTGGTCAGCGAGCTGAGGTCGTAGCGAGTTCGAACCGAATCGGGAAGTCGAAGCAGGCGGTTGAACATCGTGGGCACGAGATTGAGTGAACTGACCTCGTGCTGTTCGATCAATGCCAGTAGCTCTTCGGGGTCGAAGCGGGGCTGGAGTACGACGCGGTCGCCGAGGGCCGCAGCCACGATGGCAAAGGTGTTCGGTGCGATGTGATACATCGGTCCGGTTACCACTGCGCGCATCTGCGGACCGAAGCCGTACAGCTGGGCGCCGATCTTCCGGCCCAGCGACATCTGCTCCGCGTTTGCGGGCTTCCGGCGCACGCCCTTGGGCTGACCCGTTGTACCCGACGTGTAGATCATGGCACCGGGTGAATCGCGGGGCGGCTCTACCCAGTCGGGGAATCCGTCGATCCAGGCGTCCCAGCTCAGGCGGTCCGCTGGAACCTCCGCTCGTTCGGGATCGATACGGTAGGCCTCGCGGATCTCGGTCGGAGTCGGAACGACGAGTACGGTCACGTTTTCGGGAAGGGAGTCTTCGATCTGCGCAAGCAGATCTGCGTGCACGACCAGGGCCTTCGCCCCGGAATCGCGCAGGATGTGCTCGGTCTCCTCGCCCATGTAGTGCCAGTTGATCGGGACCGCGTGAGCGCCCAGGCGACCCGCTGCGAAAGTCGCTTCGAAGAACGGGAAGTCGTTGCGGAGCATGATGGCCACCGCATCGCCCGCGCCGATTCCCAAAGAGTTGAAACCACTCGACGCCTGGCCCGCGCGCTTGAACAAGCGTTCGCGCGTCAGGATCCTTTCCCCGCTGATGATTGAACCGGGCGTCATGATGTCTCGGAACGGATCTCGACAAGACCCTGAGAAACAACCGGGGCTTTGCGGGGGTCGACTGTTTCGAAGCTGAAGGTTCCCGGCGTGTCCGAAGACCAGATCGAAGTTTCGAGTGTTTCGCCCGGAATCACAGGCTGAGCGAAACGCAACGATAGGCGTGCAAGTCGGGTCGGATCGCCGTCGGCCAACTCGTCAATGAGGGCCCGTGAAACGAAGGCCATCGTGCACAGCCCGTGCCCGATGATGCCGGGAAGCCCGGCTCGTCGGGCCGCCCCTTCGTCCAGATGGATCTTCGTGCGATCTCCCGACGCCTCCGAGTAGCGGAACGTCTGGTCGTCGTCGAGTTGTTGCGCAACTCGCGCGATCGGATCGCTTGCCGGAGCCGGGCGCTCGGCGGCGCTCTTTTCGCGGTCGTTGCTCGGAGCGCCCGACGGTCCTCGTACGAATAGCGTGAAGAGCGTCGACTCCACCAACACGCCGTTCTGATTGTGCGAAACCAGGTCCAGCGTGATGGTCTCGCCCGTTCCCTTTGCGCGAATCGACTCAATGCGAGCTGCCGTGGTGATCTCGTCATCCGGGCGGATCGGCGCGTGAAAGCGCATGTCCTGCTCACCGTGGAGGGCGCGTTTGAAGTCGATGCCAAGCTCGGGGTCGCCGATCGCCTGTCCGAGTGCGCGCGGGTGATAGACGACTGGGAACACAGGGGGTGCGATCAGGTCGGGAGCGCCTTCGAAGAATCGAGGATTGAAATCGTTTGTCGCCAGCGCGTACTTCTGGGTCGCTTCGGTGCTGACTCGATAGCGGGTCTCGGGATACGATCGTCCTACGAGTTCGGTATTCATCGGCATGTCAGGAGACCTCACCTTCCGGGCGAAGCCCGTCCGGCGGCCACGGAGCTACGCCGTCTTCGAGCGGTACTTCCAGACTCTTGAGGATCTGCGAGATCATCCGCCAGGCGCCGATGGCGCAAACCAGTTCGAGTTGCTCGGCATCGCTGTGCAGGTGTTTCGCGCACTCGGTCCAGGTCTCTCCTGAGATGGCTCCGTTTTCGAGGGTCTCATCGGTCGCGCGCAGGATGGCTCGGTCGGCATCGGACCAGTGCGTGTGTTTCTGCCAGTCGCGTAGAGCCAGCAGATCGGATTCTTCCACACCGAGCTGTCGTGCGATTCGCCAGTGTTGGGTCCATTCGTAGACCGACCCGGTGGCCCAGCCGATGCGCATGATGATGAGTTCACGCAGGCGTCCATCGAGTGAGCCTTTGAAGAGCAAGGTCATCAAGAGATCGTTCACTCGTTTCGCCAGTTGGGGCTGGCGAAACAGGATGCGGAAGATGCTCAGGTCGGCGACGGCCTCGTGAACATTCATCTTGGAGGCCGCCTGCTTCGCTTCGTCGATCGGAAGCAGGGGAATTCGCGGTTCGCTCATGATTCTCTCCGTTCGGATAGGGGGTCTGAAATGGCTGCGGGTTATGAATCGAGTCGCGCGAGGAAACGATCGATTGCGTCGAGCACAGCTTCGGGTTCTTCCACGTGCACCCAGTGGCCGCAATCGGCAACCGTCACGAGTTCCGCGTCGGGAAATCGCGCCGCGATGATCGAGGATGCCTTGGGTCCCATCGGGTCCTTGTCGCCCACGATCAGCAGGACGGGACAGGTGATGGCCGAAAGCTTGGGTGTCAGCGGATCTTCGTAGAGGCTCTTGAGCGTTCGCGTCACATCGGCGATCCCCTGGGCGTCGCCCTCGATGACCTTATTGCCCCTTCCCCTGTAGATGGCCTGTGCGAGACCCGCGTTGCCGTCCTTCTCGCCGGCCTGCGCGATTCGCTCGTACCAGCCCGCGGTCTTCTCATTGCACTGGCTCGCCGTGCCGATCAGGACCAGGCCAGCGACCTGCTCGGGGTGGCTGAGGGCCGTGGTCATCGAGATGATCCCGCCCATCGAATGTCCGACCAGTACGACCTTCTCCGCTCCGAGTTCGCGAATCGTGGCGGATACGTCGGACGCGAGGTCCTCCCGTCGATAGGGTCCGGGAGGTGCCTCTGACTCTCCGTGTCCGCGCTGGTCGATACAGGCGACGCGTCCCCGCTCCGAGAGCGGTCCGACCAGGCGCTTCCAGATCTCGATGCGATCGACGAGGCCGTGAAGGCAGAGAAAATCCGGAGGACCATTTCCGGCGACGCTCAGGCGCAGCTTGTGGCCGCCGACGTCGATCTTCCGAGTCTCGCTTTCCAAAGGTTGTCCTCCTTGCCAGGTGATGGCGTCAGATTCCGACGAGCGACGCCAGGTGCTCGCGATGATGAAGTGGATCGCCGAACAGAAGCTGGGAACTTCGCGCTCGTTTCAGATAGAGGTGGCAGGAGTGCTCCCAGGTGAAGCCGATGCCGCCGTGGATCTGCAGGTTCTCCTCCGCCGCGCGGGTGTAGACATCGGAGCAGTACGCCTTTGCCATGCTCGCGGCGACGGCCCGTTCGTCGGGCCGATGAGCCGCACAGGCCGCTGCGTAGCGTGCCGCTGACTTCGCCGCTTCGACGCCGATGAGCAGGTCGGCGCACTTGTGCTTGATGGCCTGAAAGGAACCGATGGGTCGGCCGAATTGAATGCGCTCCTGTGCGTATTCGACGGCCATGTCGAGACAGTGCTGCGCTCCTCCAACCTGCTCACAGGCCATCGCGACGACGATTCGCTCGAGCGTGCTTTCGATCGCCGCGAAATCGGCAGCGATCGGCCTGGCCGGTGTCTTCGAGAAGTGCAGCCGCGCGAGCTTGCGCGTAGGGTCCAGCGTCGGGACCGGAGTGCGCTCGAGTCCTGTGGCCGCGCCATCGACATGGAAGAGACCGAGGCCATCGCGGCCGCGGGCGATGACCAGGATCGAGTCCGCCGTGGCACCGTCGACCACCGAGTCCTTCACGCCATTGAGAAGCACCCCATCCCCATCGTCCAGAGCGTCGCAGGCAAGGGTTTCCGGATCGAAGCCGGGCTGGCCCTGCTCCGCAAAGGCCAGTGTCATGCGCGTCTGCCCGGTTGCGATGTCCGGGAGGAGTTCCGCCTGAGCGGCGGAATCTCCGCTTTCGACCAGCGCGCTCGCGGCCATCACCGCAGTCGAAAGGAAGGGGCCGCAGTAGAGCGTGCGCCCCATCTCTTCCAGTACGATCCCGACTTCGACGGCTGTTAGGCCCGCTCCTCCGAACTGCTCGGGGATCAGGAGACCGGGAAGGCCCAGTTCTTCCGCCATCTGGCTCCAAACCTTCTCGTCGAAGCCTTCCTCCGTTTGCATGAGGGCGCGTACGTCTTCTTCGCTCGAGTTCGCGGCCAGGAAGCTGCGCACGAGCTCGCGAAGCTGTTCCTGTTCATCCGTGAATCCCAGTTCGAGCGGTTCGGAGGCGACGGGTTGCGCAGTGGCGGCCGTCATTCCGCATCCCCCTTGCGCAGCGCGGACCAGGCGCGGTCCTTGTCGACGCGGGGCTCACTCGGAAGTCCGAGGATCCGCTCGCCGAGAATATTCCGCATGATCTGTGAGGTTCCGCCCTCGATCGAGGCTGCGCGGCTGCGCAGATACCAATGCATGGCGGCGTCCTGGGGATCGCGCGAGATTCCGCTGGGGCGCCGTAGTTCGTAGCCGGGTGCGTAGGCGAGGCCGTCGCTTCCCAGTACGTCGAGGCAAGCCTCGTAGATCCGCTGGGTCAGCTCCGCAGATGTGAGCTTTCCAACGGCTCCTTCGGGTCCGGGATTTCCCTGTCGCCGCGCCGTTCGTGCTCGGCTCGATGTTATTTCGAGAAGACGGGATTCGATCCAAAGCTGAGTCACCCGATCGCGCTGCACCGCTGTGCGCGCGGCGGAACCCCGGGCGGCCGTTGGCGATTCAGTCCGCTGTTTCCAGATGTCGAGCAGGTGGTCGATCGGTTTTCGGCGGCCAACGCCTTCACCGCCGCCGATTGCAACACGCTCGTTCATCAAGGTCGTGATCGCGACTCGCCAGCCCTGTCCTTCGTTTCCCAGCATCCAATCGTCGGGAATTCGCACGTCGCTCAGGAAGACCTCGTTGAACTCGGCTTCACCCGTGATCTGATGCAGCGGCCGAACTTCGACGCCGGGAGCTTGCATGTCGAGGATGAAGTAGCTGAGGCCGTCGTGCTTGGGTCGTTCCGGGTCCGTGCGCGCAAGTAGCATTCCGAAGCGGGAGACATGCGCAAGCGTTGTCCAGACCTTCTGTCCGTTGACGAGCCACTCTTCGCCCGCGCGCTCGGCCCGCGTTCCGAGTGCGGCGAGGTCGGATCCCGCGCCGGGCTCGCTGAAAAGCTGACACCAGATCTCTTCACCGGTGAAGATCGGCCGCAAGAAGCGCTTTTGAAGCTCTTCGGATGCGTAGGTCAGCAGAGTGGGGGCCGCCATGCCAATGCCGATCAGATTGACGATGGAGTCCCGGTAACGGGTCTTTGTCCGCAGTCGCAGCTCGTCATTGACGACCTGTTGCTGCTTCGGCTGGAATCCGAGCCCCCCGCGCCCTTCCGGGAAATGCACCATACCCAGGCCGTGGTCGAACTGCGCACCTCGGAAGGTCACGCGATCCACGGCGGGATCGTCCGGATGGACCTCCTCGAGGAGAGCGCGGGTGCGTTCCCGCAGTTCTTCGTCGCGAATCTCAGCCATGGCCGGTGCTAGGCGAACTTCACGACGCCCTGGTCGATGACCACGTCGCCGTCCTGATTCTTTGTCTGAAACTGCGCTTCGTTT
This sequence comes from bacterium, assembly GCA_024226335.1. Classification (NCBI taxonomy): domain Bacteria; species bacterium. Next base: position 34,003 of record JAAELY010000183.1, on the reverse strand, counting down.
CCATTGGCCCAGATCGATACGACGAGGTCGTCACCGGGCATGACCGGCTTGGAGAAGCGCGCGTCCATTGCCTTGAAGCGCGCGGGGTCGCCGTCGCATAACGAGTGCAAGAGTGCACGGCCCGTGAAGCCGTAGCTGCAAAGACCGTGCAGGATGGGTCGCTCGAATCCGCCCAGCTTTGCAAACGAAGGATCTGAGTGGAGCGGGTTGCGATCACCCGACAGCCGGTAGATCAGCGGCTGATCTGCCCGGGTCGAGTAGCGAACCTCGTGGTCCGCCTTCTTGCTCGGCAACTCCCAGGTCGGCGAAGGGCCGCGCTCGCCACCCCAGCCCCCTTCTCCGCGCAGGAAGGCGGTCATCTTCGTGCGGAACAGCGGCTTGCCCGTGGCGACGTTGATCGACTCCGAGAGCATCTCCACCGAGGCGGCCTTGCCCTTGTCCCAGATCGCCCCAATCGATCCCGTGCTTTCGATCTCGCCTTCCGCGGGAATCTCGTCGAGCAACTCGATGCCCTGGGCACCGTGGAGCATCAACGCCGCGTTGAAGGACCCGAGCTTGTCGAACGGAACACCGCCTCCGCCCAGAACGACGGCCATGGTCGGCAACACGCGTTGGGGAGTGTCCTTGGTGTTCTCCGTGGTAAAGGCCAGCTCTTCAGTTCCGGCACCGACACCGAGCGCGTACAGGAGTGCGTCTTTGGACTTCCAGGAGCGTCGGACGGGCTCACCCTTTAGGCCGACTGAATCGGGATTGATAGGCATGGAGGGTCTCCTCGTGAAAAGGGGTCTATTTCCTGCGAGTGGAACGTTTCAGGTCACGATCCGGTAGAGGACGGTGCCGCGAGAAGCGATGCGACCGTCGACCGCGCTCGCCACCTCGACGTCGGTCCAGAAAATCGCACCGTCGCGTTGTGCGCAGCGACCATAGGCGACGAGATCGGCCTTCGGGGCGGGCGCGAGGTTCTGGAGCTGCATGGAAACGGTCGAAGCTTTATAACGGCCGGGACCCGATTCGGCCCACGATCCCATGGCGCCGGTCGTATCCAGGAGCGCCAACACGGCGCCTTCGTGCACTCCGCCGGCGAGGTCCGCGTTGTTCTCCGAATAGGGCATGACCAGTCGGGAAGTTCCGCCGGCCATGTGTTCAACAGCGATGCCGCGGTTGCCGATGAACGGAACCTTGCCGATATGCGGGCCCATCGGGCCGGGATCACTTTCCCCGTGATCGCCGCTGGATGCAGCGGTCTCGACGAGTTCCGCGCCCATGCGCCCGCGCACGGTGGTCGTGATGCTCGCGATCTGTTTCCCTTCCGCAGTCTTGACGCCGATTGAAACGAAGCAGAGTTCCTTGCCGCGTCGCAGCAACTCCGCTTCGGCGATCACGTCCTCGCCGATTGCGGCCGCGAGGTAGCTCACCTGCATCTGGGCCGTGTGCCAGGCGCCGGACTCGGGACCGAGCGCAGCGCGCGCCACGGCCTGGCCGCCGATCGCACCGAGTGAGGCGGCACAGCCACCGTGCAGAGCCTTGCCGGGGTTCGAGTTCTCGTCTTGATACGGCAGGATCAAACGCGCGCTCTTCTCGTCGATATGGTCGAGGCGAACGCCCAGAAACTTGCTGTACGGTGAGTTTTCGACCCAGCTGCGGATTTCTTCCATTTACGTGGTCCTTATGCTTCGGGAATCAAGCAGGAGTGAATCGATTCCTCGCCGGGGATCTCCCGGGCCAGGGTGCGAATGGCGAGCTCGGCCTCTCGCAGGTCGAAGTCGTGGGTGTGCATGCGCTCGACCGGGTACTTGCGCGATTCGAGCAGGCGGATCGCGTTGGCGTAGCCCGTACTCGTGACGCCGATCGCACCTTTGATGGTGATTTCCTTCATGACGACCTTGTCTGAAACAAAGCCCGGGACCTCTTTGAAGCCCTTCACCCCGGCGAGTACGACCGTGCCGCCCATGCGCACGTAGTCGAGGGACTGCGCGACGGGCTCGGTGGCGTAAGAAGAGACGTCGACGACCACATCGGCTCCGCGTCCATCGGTGAGTTCCTTGACGCGAGTGCGGACATTCTCGTTTTGGACGTCGATGGTGGCGTGCGCTCCGAACTCGCGCGCGAGCGCGAGCTTCTGGGCGTCGGCTTCGAGCCCGGTGACGATGATCTTCGCTGCACCGGCCTCGCGGCAGGCGAGCACGCTCGCCAGGCCTCGTTGCCCGGGACCCTGAATCAGAACGGTGTCACCCGGGCCGGTTCCCGGAATCTCGACGGCCCAGCGAAAGCCCGCACCCAAAGGATTGAACATCACGGCCGTCGACGCATCGAGGCTCGAGTCGACCTTGTGAACCACACAGTTCGGGTCGAGGTACATGTACTGGGCGTAGGACCCCCAGAGTCCGGGAGCGTCCGAGAGCGGGATGTAGGAGTAGATGCGTCGCGAGTTGCAGAGATGATAGGAACCACCGAGACAAGGGCCGCAGTGGTGGCACGAGAGCATGGTCTCTACGGCAACTCGATCGCCCACGTCCACACCCCAACGCTGCGCCGCACGATCGCCGATCTTGGCGACCACCCCGAGTGGTTCGTGGCCGGGCACGGCCGGCATGGGTGTGCGAAGGACTCCCTCGAACTGCTCGTAATCGCTGCCGCAGATGCCGCAGGCTTCGATTCGAACCAGACCGGAGTCGTCGTCGATCTCCGGTAGCGGAATATCCATGGGCTCGAGGGTGCGAGCGGCCGTCTGCACCATTGCAAGGCTGGTTTTCGGAAGCGTCATGGGGGCTCCATTTTGTTTTTGCGATCGCCTAGCGACCTTCGTAGTTGCCTTCGCGCTTCTGCATCCACGCGGCCATGGCCTCGCGGAAGTCATGTGTGCCGAGGCATTGAGACTGCGCCTCTACCTCGTACTCGAGAGCGGTTTCAAAGTCCCAGGCTGTGGCGCGATTCAAGCCGTTCTTGATCAGGCCGAGCGCGATCGGTGGTTTGGAGGCGAGAACCCGCGCGTAGTCCGCAACGCGAGCCGCGAGTGCGTGATCGGGAACGACCTCGAGCACCAGTCCCAACTCCAGGGCCTGGCGCGCGTCGATCAGAGCGCCATTGAAAGCCAGGTCCTTGGCTCGCTGCAGACCTACCAGGCGCGGTAGCAACCAGGTGCCCGCGTAGTCGAGTGCGAGTCCGCGATTCACGAAGATCTCGCTGAATCGCGCCGACTCCGCAGCAAAGACGATGTCGCAACCGAGCGCCAGGTTGCAGCCCCCGCCTGCGGCCGTGCCGTTTACCGCGGCGATCGTAGGCTTGCCGATCCGGTGAAGGGAGAGCGCGGCGGAAGTGGTCTGGCGCGTCCACTGGGCGCGAGAAACAGGTCCCCCTGCAAGGCGCTCGGCGGCGTCGCCGCCCCCGCTCAGATCCGCTCCCGTGCAAAAAGCCTCACCGGCTCCGGTCAAAATCAGGACCCGATCTTCGGGGTTGGCGGCCACGGCATCGAACTGGGCCCCCAGTGCCTCGAAAAGGGCCGGCGTCAACGAGTTCCGCTTCTCGGGGCGATCGAGCCTGATCGTCACGACCCCACCCTGGCGGCTGACGCGAATGGATGGATCGGGGGGAGAGGAACTCATCAAGTCCAACATAGAAGTTGGACTTACTAAATGCAACAATGGTGTAGGATTTAGCCCAGGAGGGCACAATGAGCGCCAATACGAACGAGCGACCGTTGCGAAGCGACGCCCGAGCCAGTCGCGCGAGTCTTCTGGCCGCTGCGAAGCAGCTCGTCGCAGAAGATGGACTCGATGCACTGACGGTCGTCGCGGTCGCTCAGAGAGCCGGCCTCAATCGGAGCACCGCCTATCAGCACTTCCGGCAACGCGAAGACCTGGTCCACGCGGTCGGGGCGCAATTCGCGCGCGAACTCCGCGAGACGTTCGGCCAGACCCGGGATCTGGGTGATCAGATCGACTTCTTTGCCCACCACTTCCGAGAGAATCCCGACATCGCGCGGATCTGGATGTTCCATCTCCTGAGAGACGACGAAACCGTGTCCAAGCCCGGCTGGGATGAATACGTGTCCGCTCTCGAACGGCTCGCCGATAGCCCGCGCAGCCAGGACGGCATCGACGCTGAGATGTTGTGCGTGATCGGAATGACGTCGGCCCTGGTATGGTCGTTGATGGTTCGTCAGCGATGCACGAGCGAAGATCAGGCCCGCAGCGAGACGAGCCGATTTGCTCGCGAACTCAAACGGCTGTTTCTCCACGGCGCACTGCGCCCCGAACGCTGGCCCGAACTCGCGAACGAGCTCGCGCAGTAGTATGAGGAACCTCTTGCGGCCATGACTTGCCGCGGACGATCTCATTAGAATCACGGAAGAAGGAGTCAACGATGGATTTCGATCTGATGACAGGCGGTCTGACTTGGAAAGAGAGTGCGGAACTCGCCGTCAATCTGGAGTCGGCCGACTTTTCCGGGATGTTGTTCACCGAGGCGGGCAGCGTTCCGTGGATGATGATCCAGGCCGCGGCGATGGCGGCTCCGAAGCTCTCCTTCAGCACCGGTATTGCGGTCGCGTTTCCCCGCAGCCCGATGATCTCGGCACAAGTGGCCTGGGAAATGGCCCAGAACACGGAGGGCCGTTTTCGTCTCGGACTCGGTAGCCAGGTCCGGGGCCACGTCGTGCGTCGTTATGGGGCGATCTTCGACAAACCCGCACCGCAGATGCGCGACTACGTCGGTGCTTTCAAGGCGTGCATTCGCGCGTTTCGAGGTGAGGAGAAGCTCGCGCACGAAGGGCCCTACTACTCGCTGAACCTGCTTCCAGCGCAATGGGCGCCACCGCGCCACGACTTCGAGGACGTGAAGATCGACATCTCCGCGGTAGGGCCGCTCATGTGCCGTGTGGCTGGCGAGCTGTGCGACGGTGTACACGTCCACCCGATGCACTCCGTGCACTACCTGCAGAACCGTCTGCTCCCGTCGGTGGCCGAAGGCGCCGCACGTGCGGGCCGTGGGGTGAACGAGATCGACCTGATCATTCCCGTCTTTGCGATCCCGGGCGATACGCCCGAGGAGCGCGAACGCGGAACTCAGGTTGCGCGCACTCAGATCGGGTTCTACGGCTCGACTCGAAACTACGCCTTCCAGTTCGATGATCTCGGTTTCCCGGGAACGACGGAGAAGCTCGGAAAGATGATGAAGACAGGGGACATCGGGGGCATGGCCAACACCATCACGGACGAGATGCTCTCTCACTTCTCGCTCGCCGCGCGCTGGGACGACATGGCCGACGCATTATTGGAGCGCTACGCGGGGATCGCCACGCGGGTCGTGACCTATCTTGCAATGGACGATCTGAGGCGCAACCCGAAGAACCTGGCGAAGTGGGGAGAGATCGCGAAGGCGCTTCGCAGTGCCTGAGTCGTGTGAGATGGGAGTTTGGGAATGAAGCGCGTTTTCATCGGTCTCGGAGTCGCTGCTCTGATCCTCGTGTGTGTCGTCGTGGTGCGTGCGCTCCCGCATGCGGACGACGCTTCGCAAGCGGCCACGAGCGCGTCGCTCTTCGACGAGCAATCGAGCGCCGCAGCCGTCGAACGCTTCGCCGCGTCGCTTCGATTCGAGACGATCTCACACGCTCGAGAGTCCGGGATCGCTCGCGATGACGCGGCCTTCACGGCGTTCCGCGATTTCCTCGAGCGAAGCTATCCGGGCGTTCACTCGACGCTCGAACGCGAGGTCGTCGGCGATCACGGGCTGTTGTTTCGCTGGAGGGGTACGAACGACGCTCTCGAACCGGCGCTCATGATGGGTCACTTCGACGTCGTACCGATCGATCCCGCGACGCTCGAAGGCTGGACGCACCCGCCGTTCGCAGGGACGGTGGACGCGGGCTATATCTGGGGACGCGGATCTTTCGACGACAAGCTCAGCGTCATCGGACCGCTCGAAGCTGCCGAGGTGTTGATTGCAGCGGGCTTCCGGCCGACTCGAACGCTCTACCTGTGGAGCGGTGCGGATGAAGAACTCGGGGGCCGAGAAGGCGCGGCCGTTCTGGCGGAGCGCTTTCGCGCCGCCGGTCAGCGTCTGGCGCTCGTACTCGACGAGGGAGGCGCCGTCATCTCGGGACTGGTTCCGGGAATGGAGCGCCCGATGGTGGCCGTTGGTGTGGCCGAGAAGGGCTCCCTGAGTGTGGAGCTGATCGTAGAAAGCGAAGGTGGACACTCGTCCATGCCAGTCGGCGATTCGACGATCGGCATCCTCGCCGCCGCGATTGGTCGACTCGAGCGCAATCCCATGCCGGCGCGCGTCGAGGGCTACCTCGGAGCGACTTTCGACGCAGTGACTCCGCACGTCTCCTTTCCCGCACGAGTCGTCCTGGCGAATCAGTGGTTGTTCGGTTGGCCTATCAAGGCCGTTCTCTCGAGACAGGACCGCTTCTCTGCGATGGTGCGAACGACGACCGCACCGACGATCTTTCAAGCCGGTGTGAAGCAGAACGTGTTGCCGACGCACGCTCGCGCGATCGTGAACTTCCGCATCTTTCCCGGCGATACGGGAGAGTCGGTGATCGAGCACGTGCGGCGCACGGTAGACGACGAGCGCGTCGCGATCGGGGCCCAGAGCATGCGCACCGAGCCTTCGCCCGTTTCGAAGCTCGATGGCCCGGGGGGGCGACTCTTCGCTGAGGCGATCCATCAGTCCTACGGTGATGTACCGATCGCTCCCATTCTGATTCCCGGTGGCACCGATGCTCGCTACTTCCGCGACCTCAGCGATGCCGTCTTCGGATTTTCCGGCGTTCGCGTGGGTCCCGAAGACGTCCGCCGAGCTCACGGTATCGACGAGCGGATCCGTCTCGACGGATTCGCGACCGGTCTCGATTTCTACGCGAAGCTGCTGCGGATTCTAGGCGAGGGAAACTAACCCGCTGCTCTGCTATGCGCGAAGCTTGCGCCAGGCTACGCTTGCGAGCAGGGCCCACAACGGCGCTATCCCGAATGGACCGGTGTCTGTAACTCCGAACCCCGAGGCCGCGGCGGGTGGGGTGAAGGCGGTGTTGTCATTCACCAGGGTGATCACTTCACTGATGGTGGCGAAGCGGTATCCCTCGAACTCCTGCCCCGCTCCAAACTTTCCCGAAATGTCTGTGTACGCTCGGCCTGTCGAGTACGGGACATCCAACCAGTCCAGGCCCGTGGCGGTATCACGCGTAAGTGAATTGGCGCCAAAGTTGATATCTGTTGCGGTTTCGAGAACGGCAAAGGCGGGGAGTGGTAAGAGCCCGGCCATCAATACCAAACAGGTCATCATGAAGCTCGGGAGGTTGCCGCCAAGCATCTCTGTCTCCTTTAGCCCGCCTATCGATTAAACGGAAGTCGTATCGCGAATTCTGTCCCATGGTCAATGCGATGACAACTTCTCCGAGTTCGACTCCAGGAGAACCACGCCATATTGCGTAACGCGATTCGCCTTTGTTTCGGTGACCGCTTGCAGATACGCCCCGGCGGTGGCAGAGCCGGCCCCGGGGTCGCGGACTCAGCTGCGAAACTCGCCCGGAGCCTTGCCTGTCCACCTGCGAAAGGCCTTGCGGAAGTTTGCGGCCTCGCCGTAGCCCACCAGTTGAGCGATCTGTTCGACGGTGAGGAACGAGTTTTTCAGGTAGTCCAGCGCCAGGTCTCTTCTCACCTGATCGAATAACTCCTGATAGGTCACGCCGTCTGCACTCAGGTGTCGGCGCAAGCTGCGTACGCTCATGCCCAGAGCGGCTGCGACATCCGCCATGGCCGGGAAGTGGCCCGGGGTTTCGAGCAGCTTTTCCCGAATCTGCAGGACCAGGTTGCCCTGGTCCTTTGCGGCGTGGAGTCGCTCGCATTGATGACGGCAGATCTCCGCCATCTCCTGGTTGGAGAACTTGAGCCTGGCCTCTAGATGGCGGGCCGCGAATTGAATGCTGGTGTGGGGTGCATCGAATTCCGGTCGGCAGCCGAATATGGCCGGGTAACGTTCGGAGTGCGGTGGCTCGTGGTAGCTCAGGCTCAATCGCGAAAGAGCCACCGGCTCTTCCAATACCACGCCTGCGATGGCAGCGGTGCAGGCGAGAGTGGCTTCATAGGCGAAGATCTCGAAGTTTCCCAAGGGAGCGGATTCGACCGCCCGCGCCTGGATGTACGGCGGCACGCTCTCGAACTCGAAGCTGATCACCGGGTCGAAGATCGCGTAGTAGCGGCTCACGAACTCGATCGCCTGGCCCAGATCCCGCGCGCTGAGCAGGGCGTATCCCAGGATGCCGAAATCAGAAATTCGCCCTCGAAGACCGTAGTCCAGGCCGAGACCGTGATCGCCCGTGACGCGCAGCGCCTCGGTCACCAATGCGGCGAACTGAGCCAGCGTCACGCGGCCTTCGCTCTTCTGCAAAAGACCGGGGTCGATCGCGCAGTGTCGGAGTATCGGATCGGACGAAAACCCTTTTTCGTCCAGTAGTTCCGCGAAGCGCAGGACCCAGCTACTGGGAACACTCGCCACGGCGGGGTCCGCCGATTCCCGGGTCCCATCGCCGGACCACTGCTCAGTTTTTCTGGTGTTGTTCCCTGCCACGGCGTCTCGGCGACTAGATTACCGCGAAATTGGCCGGATCGACCCCCTCGGCTGGCCGATTGCAACCTTTTCGGTCTCGGCTGGGGAGCATAGATTGAAGGCTCACCTGCCAATCGTGCCGGATCCGACCCACGGAAGACCCGGCGCGTGGCCAGAGCCATCATCGGAGTGAATCGTGGAATTCGGCATGCTTCATCTGTTCGAGAACCCCATCAACAAGACCGAACGGGAGATCATCAAAGAGCAGATGGAGTTGATGACCGTGGCCGAGAGCCTGGGCTTCGACTCGACCTGGCCTGCAGAGCATCACTTCTCGGAGTACGGTTTCTGCGGCTCTCCCCAACTCAGTCTGGCGGCGATTGCAGAACGAACCTCTCGCATCCGGCTGGGCACCGGCGTCGTGGTCCTGCCCTTCCATCACCCGCTTCGTGTCGCCGAGGACTTCGCGTTTCTCGACCAGTTGAGCGATGGCCGGGTCACTCTGGGTCTGGGACGTGGCTATCAGCCACTCGAGTACCGGGGCTTCCAGGTCGACCAGACCGCATCCAGGGAGATCTTCAGCGAGGGCGTCGAGATCATCCGCCAGGCGTGGACGCAGGAGAGAGTCAACTTCAAGGGGACTCACTACTGCATCGAGGATCTCGAGGTTCGGCCACATCCGTATCAGAAGCCGACGCCGCCCATGTATTCGGCGGTCCTGTCGCCGGAGTCCTTCCGCATGGCGGGGCGAACCGGAATGAACCTGATGATGTCCGCTGCATTCGGCGCGACTCCAAAACAGGCACAAACCGGTATTGCCGAGTACCGGGCCGGCCGCGAAGAAGCCGGCCTCGACCCCATGGGTGGCAAGGTCGCGTGTTTGTTGATGGTGTACGTGGCCGACTCGGTCGATCGCGCACACAAGGAATTCAAGGATCCCGTCGAGTGGTACTACAAGACGATCGCGAAGTACGTGGCCAACAAAGGCCAGGTCGTGAAGGGTTACGAGATGTACAGCAAGACCCAGGCGCTCGCGGGCAGTCTCACCTTCGAGTCCCTCCTGGGGGGCACTTCGATGGTGTGCGGTGATGTCGACCATTGCGCCGAGCGGTTGAGCACTCTCGCGGAGTCTTATGGATTCGACGAGCTGCTGATCTGGACGCGCCTGGGCGGGCTGGAGACGAAGAAGGTGTTGCGCTCCATGGAGCTGCTGTCGGATTCGGTCATGCCAAAGGTGCGCAAGATCCGGAATTCGTAGCTTGAGATCCCGGCGCGGGGTTGGATCAGTCGCCGAGGTTCTGCTTGATGCGTTCGATCGCCTCTTCGACCTGATCGCGCTTGCCGAAAGCCGATAGGCGCAGGAAACCCTCGCCCGAGGCGCCGAAACCGGCGCCCGGGGTTCCCACCACGTGCGCGTCGTTCAAAAGCCGGTCGAACAGATCCCAGGAACCCTGGCCTTCGGGAGTCTTGATCCAGGCGTAGGGTGCGTTCTCGGCTCCGTAAACCGTGAGCCCGATCGCCTCCATGCCTTCGCGAATCAACCGGGCGTTGCGCATGTAGTAGTCGATGTTCGCGCGCAGTTCCTTCTTGCCGTGATCGCTATAGCAAGCACTCGCTCCCACCTGAACCGGGTAGGACGCGCCATTGAATTTGGTCGCCTGGCGTCGGGCCCAGAGCGAGTGAAGTTCCACGTTCTCGCCCGAAGCCGAACGGCCGACCAGTTCGCGCGGTACCACGACGTAGCCGCAACGCACACCGGTAAAGCCGGCCATCTTCGAGTAGCTGCGGAACTCGATCGCGACTTCGCGCGCGCCCGGGATCTGGAAAATCGAGTGGGGAATTTCCGGGTCGCTGATGTAGGCCTCGTAGGCACCGTCGAAGAGGATCACCGCAGAATTCTCGCGCGCCCAATCGACCCAGCATTTCAGGGTCGCGCGATCGGCGCAGGTGCCGGTGGGATTGTTCGGGTAGCACAGGTAGACGATGTCGACTGGCCGTGAAGGCAGTTCGGGATTGAAGCCATTGGCCTCGGTGCAGGGAAGATAGAGGACCCCTGCGTAGGCTCCGTCGTCGTCGGCCGCTCCGGTGCGGCCCGCCATGACGTTGGTGTCGACGTAGACCGGGTAGACCGGGTCGGTGACCGCCAACGTCGCATCGCTGGCGAAAATCTCCTGGATGTTTCCGCTGTCGCACTTCGAGCCATCGGAAACGAAAATCTCGTCGACCGATACGTCTACACCCAGAGCCTTGTAGTCGTGCTCTACGATTGCTTCGCGCAGGAAATCGTAGCCCTGGTCGGGACCGTAGCCGCGGAAGCTCTCTTCGCTGCCCAGTTCGTCGACGGCGCGATGCATGGCGTCGCGCACCGCCAGCGGCAAGGGCAGCACCACATCGCCGATGCCCAGACGGATCAGTTTGGCTTGGGGGTTTCGGTCCTGCACTTCTTTCACGCGCCGCCCGATTTCCGGAAAGAGATAACCCGCGGCGAGTTTCAGGTAGTTGTCGTTGATGCGGGCCATGGCTTTCCTCTCGGGTAGGGATCTTCTCGCGCGGTCGTTCAGCGGCCGACAGTCTGCAGGATCAGGCGTGCAATGTCCGGTAACTGGCCAATCGGCTCGGTCACGTGTACCTCGATACCGGCGTGTCGGGTCGCGGCGCTTTCGACCAGGCGCGGTATGTCCTCGCTCAAATGCAGCCCCGGAACGAGAAAGAGCGGATGCACCCAGATTTCCGTGACTCCATCGGCAACCGCCCGATCCACGGCGGAATGGATCGAGGGCTCGGCCAGTTCCATGTGTGCGGCGTAGACGCGAATTCCGGGCTCGAGTTCGCGCACGAGGGCCGCGATTCCCTCCAGGTGCTCGTGCGCCTCGGGGCGGCGGCTTCCGTGATCCACGATCAATAACGCGCGCAAAACGACTCCCGCGGCCCCAGTATTCGGCCGTCACGTTGAGATCTTCGTGAATGCGCACGGCGCAGGCCAGAGCATAGAAGATATCCGCCGCTCGAACCGACCCGATCGGGGTCTTCTACGGAATCGAGTGAGTTTCTTCGCGGCCTGCTAGGATTCATTCGATGTCTACCGCCGGTATCATGATCATCGGAAACGAGATCCTCAGCGCCAAGGTAGAGGACGAGAACGCTCCCTATCTGCTGAAGGCCCTGCGCCAACAGGGGGTGGACGTCGAGCGCGTACTCGTGATCGCCGACGTAGTCGACACGATCGCCCGCGAAGTCCTCGCGTTTTCCGAGAACTACGACTACGTCCTGACATCGGGCGGTGTGGGGCCGACGCACGACGATGTGACCATGGAGTCGATCGCCAAGGCTTTCGGCACCAAGCTCGTGATCCACGAACGCATGGAAGTCCTTCTTCGCGATGCGCTCAAAGGCGCCGAACCGAACGAGAGCCAGTTGAAGATGTGTCAGATGCCCGAGGGATCGACACTGATCGAGAGCGGCGACCTCTGGTTTCCCCTGGTCTGCATGCGCAACGTTTACATCTTTCCGGGTATTCCGCGCTTGCTTCAGGCCAAGTTCGAATCGGCGCGCGATCGCTTCAAAGGCCGTCAGGTGTTCTTGCGCCGTGTGTTCGTCACTTGCATCGAGAGCGATATCGCCCAGGACCTGCACGATCTACTCGAGGACTTCCCGGAGTTGATGCTCGGCAGCTATCCGCGTGTGACCGACACCGACTACCGCACCATGTTGACGCTCGAATCGCGCGACAAGAGCTATCTGACGCGCGCCGTCGATGCGCTGGTCGAGAAAATTCCCGAAGGCGCTCTCCTACGCGTGGAGTAGCGACCGGTAGCGCGAGCAGTTCTGCGCCACGGCGATCGGGCTAGACCAAAGCCTTGGAGTTCTCGCGCACCGTGAAGATGGCGAGGCGCTTGCCGGCGATCATGTGGTTGGCGACTGCGACCTGGGCCGGTACGAAGTCGCCATTGGGCCGCGCGAAGATCAGTTCGAGGGGGGCCGATTCCTCACCCGCGTCGAGGCGCGATTCGAGTTGTTCGAAGCACTGCTGATCCTGGGGCGCGATGAACTGGGACAGCGTCGATTCGAGCAGTTTCTGGGCAGAGATTCCAAAAAGGGCCTCGGCTGCTGGATTGACGTCGAAAATTCTGCTCGTGTCGAGGTTGAGCGCGATGAACGAGTCGGAGATGCGATCGATCGCGCCGCGCACGCGCTTTCCCGCATTGGGCGTGCGGCGTTTGCGGCTTCGCTTGGGGCGATTGGACTCGCTGGGCTGCATGATGCGGCGCACACCCGTACGGAAACGCGATTCCATGTCGCGAAGCGCCTCGGCAACTTCGGGCGCTGGGTCGCACTCGCACGCGACCTCGACCGCCTTGCTCACGGCCAGTTCGAGCGAAGTCGATGAATTGCCACCCAGACCGTCGAGAGAAGGTCGGGCCGTGTCGAGGCTGATGCTGGCCAGACGGCAATACGTGCGAAAACGTCGCACGATCTCGCTGCGCGTTTCCGGCGGTGGCTCGGAACGACCCAGACGGCGATTCACTTCTGCTTCTATCGCCGAGCGATAGCGCTCCATATGGAGCACCGCCGCTCGCAATGCTGCTCTCTCACCCATCCCCATAGAGAGTAGTCGAATAACAGTTTCTCGTCGGGTGGACCAGTCGCATTTCTGTCTGTAGGCTCGTTTGCGGTGATCTGGCTGGCCTATGCACACCCCATCGCGATGCTCGCCGTCCTTGTGTTGGGGTTGTGGGTGCTGCGGGAAGGTCTGCGCATCCGCCGGGCAGGGCTCACCCACCGGAAGGTGGATTCCGGTCGCCACGCCCGTCGGGCGCGGCTGTTTGCGGCTCTTCTGATCCTGGGTTGCGCGGCGGGTCTGGCCTCGCAGGCCTGGCTGCGCGAGAAGCCGGTCCTGGAATCCGTCCATTCCTGGCTGGTCGGCGGGACGCTTCTGGCCATTTCGATCACAGCGACGCTGGGCCTGCGGCTGGAGGGGCAGCCGGAAAAGCGCGGTTTCCGCACGGTTCACGCGCTTCTGGGATCTCTCGGAATGCTCCTGGCGCTGGCTGCGGCCGTGGCGGGCTGGTCGATCCTGCCCTGAGCCAGGCGTTCAGTTGGCCTGCGGTGAGCCTTCGCGGGTGACCTTGGTGATGAACGCCCGCACCTCTGGATTCGTCAGCAGGCGCAGCGAATCGCCGCTGGCCAGCGCGGCCTGAATTTCCGGATTTGCGGCCAGTACCTGGAGCTCCGGGTCATTGCGCAGCGCTTCGAGTTTGGGGCCGATCTGCAGGAGGGCATCGCGACTGGTGGCCCGGAACGCGGCCGGATCCTCGCGCGCCTCCTCGCTGATCAGGCCCAGGTCGGCGAGCTTGCCGCGCAAGTTGGAATCGTGGGAGATCGAGCGAAAGCTACCGCGATTGAGCGCCTGGTCGACCGCGCCCGTCGACACGTACTGCCAGAAAAGCTCGTCGTTCTGGAGGCTTGCAACCTGGGGGCTCTCCACGAACTCCCGCAGACTCTCCATGGTCTCGGCGGGTCGCGCAGCTAGATTCGCGGTGATTCTCGCTTCGGGCGAATCGCCCATCGCGGCCGACGTCGCCGCTTCGACCACCTCGCTGGTGATTCCGGTCAGCACCGACTCGCGCGGCGACTCGAAGCCCGGACCGGCCGACGTCGGAGAAGTGGGATCGGCATTGAGTGTCTGGGCGACCTGCAACCAGTTGCCGAGTACGCCCAGGAGCAACACGAGCAGTGCGCCCTGAAATCCGCCGATCAGGCCGCCGCCCAGACGATCGATGGCACTGCGCCCTTCTTCGGCAACGCGTGCCCGATCGCCGCGCAGGATCATCGACGAGATCACGGAGAGTACGAGGCCGGCGATGACGAAGGAGCCGCAACCCGCAATGACAGACCCGATCCACCCGCTCATTCCCAGTTGCTGGCCGACCATATCGCCGAGCGACACGCTCGCGAAGTACGAAATGACGTAGGCCAGGATCAGGTTTGTCAGACGCAGCACGCCGGCAAGCGTGCCGCGGATCAGACCCAGGATCACGAAGATGACCAGGATTCCCAGTGCGATTGAGTCGATCAACATCGTTTCGGCCTATCGGTATGGCGGGATTGTCGCTTGAGTTCAGCGTCGCGGCACGGCCCGGCCTGCTAGGACGATTCGGGAGGTCCCGCCAGCGCGTGTTGGCGTAGCAGGTGATCACAGAGCACCAGCGCCACCATGGCTTCGACCATCGGAACCGCGCGCGGCAACACACAGGGATCGTGGCGGCCCTCGGCCTCGAGCTTCACCGCTTCGAGCTTCGAATTCACGGTGTCCTGCTGCTTGTGAATCGTGGCGGTCGGCTTGAAAGCGGCGCGCAAGACGATGGCCTCGCCATTAGAGATGCCGCCTTGTACGCCACCGCTGCGGTTCGATGTCGTGCGCACGCGACCGTCTTCGACCGTGAAGGGATCGTTGTGCTCGATGCCGGTCAGGGTTGTCCCCGAAAATCCCGAGCCGATCTCGAAACCCTTGCACGCCGGTAGTGAAAGCAGAGCCCCCGCGAGGTCGGCTTCCAGTTTGTCGAACACAGGCTCGCCAAGGCCGGGAGGTACGCCGTGAGCCACGCAGGTGACCACGCCGCCGAGGGAGTCGCCCGCTTTGCTCGCCTCGTCGATGCGCTGGATCATCTCGTCGGACGTTTCGGGATTCGGACAGCGCGTGATCGTCGCTTCGACCGCTTCGCGCGTCACGCTCATGGGGTCGGATTTGGCTTCGATCGTATGTACCTGACTGACGAAGGCGATCACCTCGCCCAGGCCGAACGCGCGCATCACCTGTCGCGCGACCGCACCTGCGGCTACACGTCCGATCGTCTCGCGCGCACTGGCGCGACCGCCGCCCTGCCAGTTGCGAATGCCGTATTTCGCTTCGTAGGTGTAGTCCGCGTGCGACGGTCGGTAGACATCGCGCATGTGCTCATAGGCCGACGGGCGAGCGTCCTTGTTGCGCACCAAGATGCCGATCGGAGTGCCGAGAGTTCTTCCTTCGAACACCCCCGAGAGGATTTCGGCCCTGTCCTCTTCCTGGCGGGGCGTCGTCAGGCGGCTCTGTCCGGGCCGGCGCCGATCGAGCTCGAGCTGGATGTCTTCCAGGTCCAGGGAGATGCGCGGCGGACAGCCGTCGATCATCACGCCGACCCCTCCGCCATGGGACTCGCCCCATGTGTGGATCTGAAACAGTTTTCCGAAGCTCGAACCCATACCGATGAGCTTAGCAACCCAACCTACGATTTGTTCTTGCGGAGTAGTACGTAGGTGGCTCCGGTGCCTCCGTCGCCGGGCAGGGCGCTCGTGTAGGCCAGGACCGTATTGCGGGCCGGGCCGCGTGCGAGCCAGCGTGGCAGGCTCGACTTGAGGACAGACTCGCCACCGGGGGAGTTGCGGCCCCGGCCGTGCACGATCCTGACGCAGCGCAATCCGCGCGCAAAGGCGCTGGCGACGAACTTCTCGACGCGCACGCGCGCGGTTTCGCGGTCGCTGCCGTGCAGATCCAGGTTCTCCTGGGCGGCGTATTCGCCTCGACGCAGGCGCCGCCGCACTTGTGGATCCAGGCCGGGTACGGCTCCCTCCAGGAACTCGTCGGACTGCTCCATTTCAAAAGGCAGCTCGCCCGAGACCAGCGCGTCGAGTTCTCGGATCACCTCGCGTTCCCGCTGTGACAGGGAAATCGGCGCGGGGGCCTGTACTGCCGGTGGCAGTTGCCCGTGCTCCAGTGGCTGAATGTCCGAGACTTCCTCGGCGAACAGACCGGCGTCTTCGTCCGCGCCGCTCTTGCGCTTGCCCTCTGACATGCCAAAAGATTAGCAAAAATGGGGGCTTACCCGTCGGGCTCTGGGCCGGTGCCGGTGCTGCAGGCGAGTGCTTTGCGCGTCAGTTTCGACAGCGGCAGCTGGGAGAGTTCCGCGCGGCTACACCAGCGCGCCCGGTCGGAGAGCGCGCTTCGCAGGCGGCCCGAGACGCGTCGCAGTTCCAGAACGCTCAGAGTCAGGGCGCGATGGCTGAAAACGTGGCGAACCCCGCCGAGCTTCGGTCCGGCCTGGCTGTTGAGCCCCGTGGCGAGGGCGATCTGCTCGACGAGTGCGCGTGGGTCCTCGCCGAGTACGGAGGGCATCTCCCACAGGCCGCCCAGCAATCCGCGTGCGGGTCGGCGCATCATCAGCAGGGCGCCGTCGCGCCGCCGCAACAATCCGCAGATCGCGTTCACTTCGGGAACCCGAGGTTTTGTTCGCGGCGCGGGGAATTTCTCGGGCGTGCCGAGAGCGCCCGCTTCGCAGTCGTCCCGCAACGGACAGGAGCTGCAACGGGCTTGGCGCGGGGTGCACAGCGTCGCCCCGAGTTCCATGAGCCCCTGGTTGAACAGACCCGGCTCTCTTCCCGGAACCAGTTGGGCTGCGATCTTCCAGACGCTTGCCGTCGGGAGATGTGGCTCGGCGAAGAGCCGCGAAATCACGCGCGTAACATTGCCGTCGACGATGGCGGCCGGTTGAGCGAAGGCGATGCTGCGCAGTGCACCCACGGTGTAGGGTCCTACACCGGGAAGGGCGGAGAGGGCATCTGCGTCGCTGGGGACGCGTCCGCCATGCTCGGCAACCACGATCTGGGCGGCGCGCCGCAAATTGCGCGCGCGCGCGTAGTAGCCCAGACCGGCCCACTCGCGCAGTACGTCCTGTTCATCTGCAGCGGCCAAGGCCTCGACCGTTGGGAAGCGCTCGCAGAAGCGTTCGTAGTAGGGGATGACCGTCTCGACGCGGGTCTGCTGCAGCATGGCTTCAGAAAGCCAGATGCGATACGGATCGTCGGTTCGTCGCCACGGGAGGTCGCGTCGCGAGCGTTTGTACCAACTCAGCAGGCGCCGTCGGATGCGATTGCGTGTGCTCGCCTCGAGCGAGCTCACGGGTTCAGTTCTCCTTGGTCGGGCGTCGCAGCTTCGGTTCGATGTGCTCGTTGATCCAGCGCTCATCAAACCACTCCAGCGGGTCCACGAACAGGCCGCTCACGATCATGGAGAAGTGCAGATGGTCGCCCCCGGCCAGTCCGGTTGCGCCGGTCTTGCCGAGTTCTTCCCTGAGAGAAACGACCTGTCCCTTCTCGACCGCGATCTCCGAGAGGTGTCCGTACAGACTGAAGAGTCCGAGACCGTGGTCGAGGATCACGCAATTGCCGTAGATCCCGAGATCGTCGGCGAACACCACCACACCGTCGTTGGCGGCCGGAACCTTCGCGTGCGATGTCGAGGCCAGATCGAGTCCCAGATGCGTCTGTTTGTCGACCGGCTTGCCGTTGTGCATGTACGTTCGACGCTCGGCGAAACCCGCGCGACGCTGTGAGCTGGGTAGCTGAAGAAAGCGCCCGCTCCAGATCCGGTCGCCACTCGATTGGCTTGTGATCTCGCGAATCGTGGCCGCGTTCTCGTTTCGCATATCGCGATTGATCTTCAGATAGTTCTCGACCGGAGACGATCCATTGGCCGAACCGAGCAGTTCGCCGATCTTCCGGTTGATGAACGAATCCGAGAGCCGGATCGTGTCATTGGCAAAGCTGCGATCGATCAGTTCGACCGTCAGACCCACGGACGATTCATTGCCCGCGAGGTCGGTTGCGATGACTTTCGGGCGAGTGGAGTCTTCCAGATCGGGCGGCAACGCGTAGAGCGCCAAGAAAACGGAGGGATCCTCCGGGTGAGGAAACCCCGGGAAGAACAGATCGCCGAGGGCGACGCCGTGCTTCTTCACTTTTTCCCGGAGCGAGTACACGACCATCTCGGAACCGCCGCGTCGCACGTAGGTGAGCCCGGTGGCCAGGGAAACGCGCGGCGCTTTGGTGTCGATGTGAATTTCGATCTCGACCTCTTGGGTATTCCCGCTCCACGACCAGTCGCGCACCCAGGCGTGCAGGGTCGCGGGTCCGTCCCCCAGGCCCAGTTCCTTCGGCTTGATGCTCGCAGTCGCGGCGCGCTCGACCCGCATATCTGCCCCTGTGAACACATTGCCGGGGTAGGTCTCGTTCAGGAGTTCGTACTCCTGATCACCGGTCGAAAGCCAGACACGCATCGCCTCGAGTCCGGTGCCTTCATCGGATAGGCGAAACTCGTGCTCGTATTCCTGGCCAACCCAGACAGGCGCAACCAGCGTTCGAATTTGCGGCTCGGCCTGCTCGAAGCGGGTCATCAGATAACCCGCACCGAGTCCCAGCAGTCCGATCAACAGCAGCCAGAGAACACGCAAATCAGATCCCCCTTCGGGCCGCGTCATGCGGCACAGAGCGACTACTCGTCGTCATCGCGGAGTTTCGCAAGAACGGAATAGTCCTCTAGAGTGGTCGTGTCACCCGCCGTCTCTCGACCGGCGGCAATATCGCGCAGCAGGCGGCGCATGATCTTGCCGGAGCGCGTCTTCGGCAGAGCGTCGGTAAAGCGGATCTCGTCGGGTCGTGCGACCGGACCGATCTCCTTGGCCACGTGTTTCTTCAGCAGGTCTTCGAGTCCCTCGGCCTCCTTGAAGGAGCCATCGAGGGAAACAAAGCACACGACGGCCGTTCCCTTCAGATCGTCGGGTCGGCCGACGACTGCAGCCTCGGCCACAGCGTTATGGGAAACCAATGCGCTCTCGATCTCCATTGTGGAAAGCCGGTGGCCTGCGACGTTCATCACGTCATCGACGCGTCCCATCACCCAGAAATTTCCGTTTTTGTCTCTGCGCGCGCCGTCACCGGCGAAGTACAGGTTCTTGAACTTGGACCAGTACTGTTCCTTGTAGCGCTTGGGATCGCCGTAGATGCCGCGCAGCATGCCGGGCCAGGGTTTGGTCAGCACCAGGAATCCGCCTTCATTGGGTCCGACCGACTCGCCCGCTTCATTGACGATATCCGGGAAGATCCCGGGGAAGGGTCGGGTTGCGGAACCCGGTGTGGTCGCCACAGCACCGGGAATCGGCGAAATCAGGATTCCTCCGGTCTCCGTCTGCCACCAGGTATCGACGATCGGACACTTATTCTTGCCGATCATCTTGCGGTACCACATCCACGCTTCCGGATTGATCGGTTCCCCGACCGTGCCGAGCAGGCGCAGTGACTTGAGCGAGTACTTCTTGACATGCTCGTCGCCCCACTTCATGAAGGAGCGAATTGCCGTGGGTGCGGTGTAGAAGATGGTGACCTTGTATTTGTCGACCAGCTGCCAGAAACGATCGACCCCGGGATAGTTGGGTGCACCTTCGTACATGACGGTAGTCGCCCCGTGGGCGAGTATCCCGTACACGACATAGGAATGGCCCGTGATCCAGCCGATATCGGCTGTGCACCAGTAGGTGTCGTCCTCTTTCAGGTCGAAGATGTACTTCGCCGTCGTGGCCACGTGCGTCAGGTAGCCACCAGTCGTGTGCAGGATTCCCTTGGGTTTTCCCGTCGAACCCGAGGTGTACAGAATGAAGAGGGGATGTTCGGAATCGAGCTTCACCGGCTTGCACTCGGCCGAAGCGTCTTCCATCAGGTCGTGCCACCAATGGTCGCGGCCATCCTTCATGAGGATGTTCTGGCGAGTTCGCTTGTAGACGATCACATCGCTGACCGAAGGCGCGCCGTCGAGTGCTTCGTCGACGATCTTCTTCAATTCCACGATCGAACCGCGCCGCCAGCCGCCATCGGCCGTCACCACGAGCTTCGCTTGCGCGTCGATGACGCGATCGCGGATCGAGTCAGCCGAGAATCCGCCGAAGATGATCGAGTGCACTGCGCCGATCCGCGTGCACGCGAGCATGGCGATCGCGAGCTCGGGAACCAGTGGCATGTACAGGATGACTCGATCGCCCTTCTTGATGCCACGCTCCAGTAGTACATTGGAGAACTTGTTGACCTCTCGAGACAGATCCCCGTAGGTCAGTACGCGCTCATCTCCGGGCTCGCCTTCCCAGATGATCGCCGCCTTGTTGCGGCGCCAGGAGTTATCGCCCTCGAGGTGCCGATCGATGCAGTTGTAGCTGACGTTCGTCTTGGCGCCTACGAACCATTTCGCAAAGGGTGGCTTCCAGTTCAGGGTCTTCTTCCAGGGAGTGAACCAGCTGACGTTCTCCTTGGCCATTCGCGCCCAGAATCGCTCGGGACTCTTTTCGGCTTCCTTGACCATGCGGTTGTAGGCCGCCTGTCCGGGAATATTCGCTTTCCTGGAGAAGTCCTTGTCGGGCTTGAAAATCCGCTTTTCCTTGAGCGCCGATTCGATTGCGATGTCTTTGGCCATGCGTCTCCCCTATTCGCGCATCCACGCAACGAGCTCGTCGATGCGTTTTGGAATGCCGGCAGTCAGAATTTCAAACCCGTCGTTGCCGATAACGATGTTGTCTTCGATGCGTACGCCGATCCCGCGCAGGTGCTCCGGCGTTTCCTTGGAGGTCGCGCTGAAGTACAGGCCGGGCTCGACCGTGAAGCACATTCCGGGCTCGAGCGGACGAGGCTTGCCTTCGACGTGGTAGTTGCCCACATCGTGTACGTCCATGCCCAGTAGATGTCCGGTGCCGTGCATGTAGAAGGGCTTGTAGGCTTCCTTCTCGATCAGTTCGTCGAGTTCACCTTCCAGAGCCTTCAAATCGACCAGTGAACCGACCAGGCTTCGCACTGCGGCTTCGTGAATCTGCGGCAGCTTCACACCCGGTCGGATTGCGTCGATGGCCGCGGTCTGGGCGTTGAGCACGGCCTGGTAGACGTCGCGCCCCGCGCCCGTGAATTCGCCGTCGACCGGATAGGTGCGTGTGACGTCCGAGGCGTAACCCTGAAGTTCAGCACCTGCGTCGATTAGAACGAGCTTTCCCGCGGACAGCGGGTCGCGGTTTTCCGTGTAGTGCAGGATCGTTCCGTTTTCGCCGCAGCCGACGATCGAGCTGTACGCGGGACCCGAACCCCCACGCCGCCGAAACACGTGAAGCAGTGCCGCTTCCAGCTCATACTCCCAGGCTCCCGCACGACATAGTTTCGCCGCCGCCTGATGAGCTTCGAGTGAGATGTCGGCGGCTTCTCGCATCAACGCGAGTTCGGCTTCGGACTTGCGAATTCGCATTTCGTGCAAAACGTCATGCGGAGAAAAGATCGCGCCCGGAGCGATGACGCCGCGACGTACGCGCCCGCGAACATCGGCCAGAGCCGCCACTACTTTGGCGTCGAGTCCCTGATCCAATCCGAACGTGTGGAACAGGCGCGAGCGATTCTCGATCAGGCCGGGGAGTCTTTCAGAGAGCCGTCCGATATCGAACGACTCGTCTGCTCCGTAGAGTTCGCGGGCACCCTCGACGCCGGGCCGGCGGCCGTTCCAGGTCTCCATCTCCGGATTGCGCGGCTGGACGAAGAATTCGAAACGAGTGGCGCTGAACACGGCCACGGCTTCGGGCTGGTCGAAGCCAGTCAAATAGAACAGGTCGGAGTTCTGGCGGAACGGGAAATCGGTGTCGTTCGAGCGGCGCCGCAGGGTCTCGCCAGCGATCAGAGCCACTCCATCGCCCAGCCGGGCCTGGAACTCGGTACGGCGCTGCGCAAATTCGTCGCTGGAAATCGGAACGATCAAATCGGACTCCCCGAGGGGCTCCCCGGAGCCGGATGGCTCCCGCGAAAATACCTCAGTGCGCCCCGAGAGTGCATATCTCCGCCAGTGGAATCACCAGCCTGCCTGTATCCCCGCCCGCCCACAGACCTGTCGCAAGCGTGTTCAGCGGAGCGGAACCGCGCTTCTGCGAGGTTCGTCAATCCTTCGAGGAACTGTCGCGCGAGCCGCGTCGACGTCCGCGCCGGTTCCGCCTGGCACCACCATCGTTGGACTGCGGCAGATTGGCAGCGTGTTCCTGCGCGTTGGCTGAAACCTCCAGGACCTCCGCGCCAAACGCGTCGACCCACCAGCCCTTCATCGGCCCGAGAGCGCGTAGCGCCTCCAGGTCTTTGGGCATGGCCCATGCGATCTCCTCCAGCCCGGCGTTCGGACAGAAGACGCCCGGATCGAGTTCCAGTTCCTTCGAGCGTCGGGCTCGCCACTTCTTGAGCTGCGCCAGGCGCTCATCGCCTCGGCGATCCAGGCGGCGCCGGCCGTTGTTTACCGGCGGTTTCTTGGTCAGCGGCGGATGCTCTGGGCCTTCCACGCCCCGTTGGACCGCTTCCAGCAAGTCCTGGCCCATGCGCCGCAGCACGAGTTCGGTGATGCCCTTGCGATTGCCGAGTGCGCGCCGGGTGGCGGGTGGATTCTGTGCCAGATCCAATAATGTGCCGTTGCCCAGGACTTTGAACGGTGGCCGGTCGAGCATGCGCGCGCGCTTGTCGCGCATCATGAAGACTTCGCGCATGATGGCGAGTTCGCGTGGATCGAGTTTACGCGCACCCTTGATGCGCATATAGCCCTGCTTGTCGAACTCGCGCTCGGGCCAGACACGTTCTTCCAGAGTCGTGAACTCGGCCTGGGCCCAGGCCAGGCGCTTCTTTTCCTTGAGTTCCTTTTCGAGCCTCGCCGTGATCTCGATCAGGTAGATGACGTCGGAAGCGGCGTACTCTGTCTGGGCTTCACGTAGCGGGCGCCGCGACCAGTCCGTGCGCTGCTGATCCTTGGACAGCTTCACATCGAAGTGACGTTCGACTAACGCGCCCAGGCCGACGGCGTTATACCCGAGCAATTGCGCAGAGACCATCGTGTCGAAGATGTTGCGAACGCGGATGCCGGCGCTGCGGAAGAGCATGTACAGGTCGTACTCCGCGGCGTGGAATATCTTGCGCACGCCGGGATCTTCGAGCACGGGCTTCAGCGGATCGAGCCCGTTCTCGCCCAGCGCGAGCGGGTCGATCAGGAAGATGCCCGCACGCGCGCCGACCTGCAGAAGACAGAGCTTGTCGTAGTAATGAAAAAAGGAGTCCGCCTCGGTATCGACGGCGATCACCTTCTCTTTACCCAGCTTCTTCGCGAGATCTTCGAGCTTTTCGGGTGTATCAATGAACCCGTAATCGGACATGGGGCCTTGCAGGATTCCTTCTTTAGCTGACGCCTGAAGCGCGACGCGGGAGGGAGATCCAGCGACCCAGGCAAGGGACGTGGATTCTAACGGCCCCCTCGGTTCTGGCCAAGCAGAGAAGACGTCTACGAGATGTGTGAAAGGGGACACACCCCGGCCCAAATCGATTGTTGGGTGCCGGTTTGCCCTCTATCGATCTCAGGGTGTAATTCCCCGCGCACGAGTGATTCGGGCCGGTCTGGGCACGAGTGGGCGTTGCAATCAAGCACCGGCGCAGGAAGCGGCGAGTGCCAGGATGCCGATTGCCAGACCCAGGGCGAAGCCGATCATGACGATCGTGATCTGCACTCCGATCGCCTTGCCCAGGGAGTCCGTCACCATCCCGCGCAAGACCGCGATGTTGAGTGCAAAGCCGACTCCCGCATTCAGGCTGAGGAGTCCCAAGGCCCCGGATGCACTGATGGATTGCGGATCGGGGACCAGTGCGACCTGCAGGGTCATCTGGGCCAGTCCGCTGAGCAGGCCCTGGAGAAGGGTCACGCCCATGGCCTTGGGCATGGAAGGAGCCTCTTCCACGCCCACCATCTGGCAGGCGATCTTGAGAAAGAAGGCGGCAATGACCAGACCCACAATCACGAAGAGCAGAAGGGCTCCGGCGATGCCCGCCATGGCGGCTACCGAGAGCGGACCCATGGCGTCCATGATCGCGTCGAAGTCCGGCCCGTCAGGGCCCATGAATTTCTCTGGATCGAACTGGGCCTTTGTCGGGGTGCTCTCGGCCTGTCCTTCGGGGGTCTTTGGAGCGTAGCGCTCGTCCAGCCCGTCGATCACCGACAGGTCGGCTCCCTGGTCGAAGCTGTCGCGCAGATCGTCGATCTGATCGCGGTACTTCTCGGGTACGCCGTAGACGGAGTCGGCAAAGTGTTTCTGGCCCTTGTCGTCCACCCAGCGGTAGAACTCGTCGGCTCCGGCCGAGCTCGCGGCCGCGCTGATCAACAGCACGGAAAACAGTGCGCAGAAGAGGCTTCGAACTCGAGTGTTCTGAGTCATAGGGATCCACTCCTGATCGGTTGCGGACGGCGGCGCCAGACTCCTTCACCACGATCGACATCTGAAACATCGACCCGGCGAGCCCGCAGATGAAACGGGTATGCGGCGAGAGTCTCGCCGGATCTCTGGGCTATCCTCCCGCCCCGGTCCCGAGGCATCGAGCCCGGCTCCGACAGTGAGGAACCCATGAGCTGCGCACTTACGCTTCTGAGTGATGAAGAACAGATCTTTCGCGAGACGATTCGCGAGTTTTCCGAGCGCGAGCTGGCACCGCGCGCTGCGAAGATGGACGAGCAGGGCCACTACGATCCCGAGGTCGTGGAGATGCTCTTCGAACTCGGTGTCATGGCAATCGAGACACCCGAGGAATGGGGAGGGGCGGGCGGGAGCTTTTTCTTGTCGGCGCTCGCCGTCGAAGGGATCTCACAGGCCGATGCCTCGGTCGGTGTGCTCGTGGACGTGCAGAACACGCTCGTGGCAAACGCGTTACTGCGTTGGGGCAGTGATTTGCTCAAGGAGAGATTTCTGGGCGCGATGGCCGGGGGCACGGTTGCTTCGTACGCGTTGTCAGAGGCGGCCTCGGGTAGCGACGCTTTTGCGCTCCAGACCCGCGCGGTCGAAGACGGCGATGCCTACGTACTGACCGGGCGCAAGCTCTGGATTACCAACGCGGCCGAGGCCGGGATCTTTCTGGTCATGGCGAACGCGGATCCGGAATCCGGTTATCGCGGCATCACTACCTTCGTAGTCGAGCGCGACATGCCCGGCTTCACGATCGGCAAGAAGGAAGACAAGCTCGGCATCCGCGCGAGTTCGACGTGCGAGCTGATCCTGGAAGAGGTGCGTGTTCCGAAGGACAGTATCGTTGGCAAGGTCGGACAGGGTTACAAGATCGCAATCGAGACGCTCAACGAGGGTCGTATCGGAATCGGTGCGCAGATGGTCGGAATTGCGCAGGGAGCGCTCGACGACTCGCTGGCCTACACCGCGGAGCGCAAACAGTTCGGTCGACCGATCGGAGATTTCCAGGCCGTGCAGTTCGACCTCGCGCGCATGGCGACCGACATCGAGGCGGCGCGACTCATGGTCTACAACGCGGCCCGGCTCAAGGACGCGGGGGAGCCATTTCTTACCCAGGCGGCGATGACCAAGCTTTTCTGTTCCGAGGTTGCGGCGCGGGTCACGTCCATGGCGGTCGAGATGTTTGGCGGAGCTGGTTATACCCGGGAGTACCCGGTCGAGAAGCGTTTCCGCGACGCGAAGATCGGCAAGATCTACGAGGGAACGAGCAACATGCAGCTCCAGACGATCGCCAAGCAGTTGCAGAGAGGTTCATGAGCCGACGTCCCCTCGTCTGGATACTCGACGCGCACTATCAGATCTTTCGCGCGTACTACAGCATGCCGGACCTGCGCACGCCCGATGGTGCAGCGATCGGCGCATTCCGAGGTTATACCTCGGCGCTCGTCAAGTTTCTGACGAAACAGGCGCCCACTCACGTGGTTGCGGCTTATGATCACGCGATGACCAGCTTTCGCAACGAGCTGTACGAGTCCTATAAGGAAGGTCGTACCGAAGCACCTGAAGAGCTCGAACCGCAGTTCGAGCTCTGCGCTCAGGTCACGCAGGCCCTGGGAATTCCGGTGCGCCAGCTGGAGAGATACGAAGCGGATGACGTGATCGCCACTCTGGTCGGGGCGCTCGTCGATCAGGGCGCTGACGTCATGATCATTACTGCGGACAAAGATCTGGGTGCGCTGGTCTGCGATCGCGTCGCGCTCTTCGATTTGAAGAAGGAAGAAGCCTCGGGGGTGAAGGAGATGGAGGCGCGCATGGGTGTGCCGCCCGAACTGATCCCGGACTTTCTGACACTGGTCGGCGACTCAGTCGACAGTATCCCCGGGGTAAAAGGAATCGGTGCCAAGACCGCTGCCGCGTTGCTCAATCACTTCGGATCGATCGAAGAGATCCCTCGCGACGCTGCGGAATGGGTCGGAGTGGATCTGCGCGGTGCCAAGAGCATTGCCCGGAAACTGGCCGGAGCCGACGAAGCCATCGCACTGTCGCGCGAACTGGTGCGCATGCGCGACGATCTGCCCATCGACTCCTCGCTGGAGAACTTTCGCTACCTGGGTGCCGAGAAGGCACAGCTCTCCGCGCTATTCGGGAGGCTGGGAGTGAACAAGGTGCTCGATCGCGTGCCGCGGTTTCGCGAATGATCGCCAACGTGCTTTCCGCATCGCGGCTGGCGATGGTGATGCCATTTGCATTGCTCATCTCGCGCGGAGATCGTCTGTCGATGCGCATCGCCGCCGTGGTCTTCGCACTGGCGATCATCACCGATCTGCTCGACGGCCCGATTGCGCGACGCACGGGCAGCGAGAGTTCCTTTGGCCGCGCACTCGATCACATTGCGGACTTCCTGTTCGTGATGAGTGGGCTCGTGGCCGCCGCCGCGCGCGGACTTCTTCCCTGGGCGCTGCCGATTCTGGTGGCCATCGCGTTTCTTCAGTACGTGATCGACTCGATCTGGGGGCACGGCAAGCGCGAACTGCGCATGAGCCAGTTAGGTCGTTGGAACGGTGTGCTCTACTTCGTTCCGATCGGCGGGATCATCCTCTTCGGGATGGGGAACGACTATCTACTGGCGCCGACCATCTGGGTTGCGCGGCTGCTGGTGATTACGACCGTGCTGTCTATTGTGGATCGAGCTGTGGCTCTTCTGAAATCTCGCCGAAAAGCTCGCGATTCGCGCGACGCAAGAAGATGAGTCCGATGGCGGCGTTGAAGAAGATGAAGAAGTTATGCTGAACCACGCCGAACGCCGCTGCTTCGCCTTTCTGCTCGGGGAAGACCACTTCCGCCCAGAGCGTGATTGCGACCGAGCGCATGGGAAGGGGCATCGCCGCGCCGAAAAAGATCATCGGCAGAAAGCCCAGCATCTGCAGTAGCGTCGTCTCGAGCCCGAACAATCCCGCTGCAGATTTGTAGATGAACACGGCCGCGATCAGCGCGGGAGAGCGCAGCAGGATCACGACCAGGTAGTACCATGGCCTGGCCTGACGGAACGCGCGAAACAGCGGTCGATCGCGCAGTTTGCCGGCCTTCAGAAGTGCGCCACTGAAAAACGCCGTGAAGACCACGAATACAGCCACGGCCGCGCCCGCAATCCAGGGGATGGCGGAGAACTCCTCGGGCAGTTGATCGCTGCTGATCCCGTAGCCAATCGTCGCCCACATGAGCAGGTAGTAGAACTCGCAGAACATGATGAACAGCATGCTCGAGCCGACTTCCCAGCCCGGTACCCCGTAGCGCCGGTTCAGGTAGAGGCCCATCGCGCCTTTGCCGACCTGCTCGTTGACGATCGACAAGATGTAGCTGCTTCCGCGGATCGGCAGGATTTCGCCGTAGCTGACGCGGGTGTTGAACCAGTTGATGACCCGCCAGACGATCAACGAGTCGACCAGGAAGAACAGCAGCGAGTAGGGAACCATCAGCGCCAGCCAATTCGGCCAGTCGACGCTCGCGAACGCTCTTGTCAGATAGGCAAACACACTCAAGCCTTCTCGGGCGGCCGGCCCCGCGAGCCGGCTGTACAGGAACCCGAAGCAGGCAATCGTGATCAGCCACGGCAGAGTCTGCAGGATGAGCGATCGGCGCCCGCTTTTTCGGCCACCCTCTGCCTGGCTCATCATTCCTCCCAGAGCGCGAAGCTCTCGCGCAGAGTTTCATCCAGCGGGCGCAGTTCGATTCCCAAGGCCTGTGCGGCGCGTTTGGCGTCGAGGTTGACGTCCAACTCCATGACCTCCATCACTTCAGGAGTCATCCCGCCTTTTGCAAGACGCTGCTTCAGAGCGAGCGCGAGCTTGATTGGACCGGTCGGGATCGGAACGATGCGTTGACTGACGTTGCGCAAGCGAGCGCCGCACGAGATCACGGCGTGGACCGGCATGGATTCCGGACCGACGGTATCGAGTACCTGATTACAGGCACAGCCCGTATCAGACGCTGCATTGAGCGCACCATCGGCGAGATCGCGCGCGTCGATGGGTTGATCCCGATGGCGTCCACCGTTGTTGAGCAGGAGCAGCTTCTGACCGGTTTCACGGACGAGCGCGCGAACGCCGTGCGAACGACAGGCCAGCACCATCGGACAGCGCAAAATGGTGTACGGCATGCCGGATTGGGCCACCATCTGCTCGGCTTTGGCCTTGCTGTGGAAGTAGCGATTCCGCGAGGTGATATCCGCACCCACCGCACTGACCAGCACGAGTTTCGCAAGCCCCGCAGCTTTCGCCGCATTGACTGCAGCGCGCGTCGTCTCGACGTTGGCGGTTTCGTAGCTCGAAGTCGCGCTCTCGATCAATAAACCGGGCAGGTGGATCAGCGCGCTCGCGTCCGCGAAGGCCTTCGCGAGCGTCTCGGGCGAGGCGTAGTCGATCAGTGCAATGCGTCCGCGATCTTCGGGAATCACGGGCAGTTCCCCTGCGGCCCGCTCCGATCGCACGGCCGCAATGACCTCGAGATCGTCGCGCAACAAAGCCCGTTCGAGCACGACTTGACCGACGGCGCTATTCGCACCCGTGATGACGACGCGCGGACTCACTTCAAACGAACTTCCCGCGTCCGATGATCGGCCAGACCGCCTCGACATCGTCACCGCGCAGGGCGTAGTAGCGTTCGTGCAAATTGATCGTGGTATCGCTGTGACTCGGCAGTAGCTCGATGCGATCACCGGGCTGTAGATCGAGTTCCTCTCCCTCGTCGATCAGGATGTGTCCGTGCTCTTCGGATAGCCCTACACAGCGCAGTGGTAGAGTCGCTCCCTCGGGCATACCGAAGTCCTGACTGAGTGCCTTCACGCCACAATCGGTGACCAGAAGACGGCCTCGCCGGTGAATGATGGTAGTGACGATGGTCAGCGCGGGTTCGAACTCTTTGCGAACCTTGCCGTACGCCCCGTCCATGAACACATAGCTACCCGCCTGGATTTCGGTTACGCCGGGGCTGCTTCCGGTCAGATCGTGTGTTCCGGTACCCCCCGCGCTGACGATCTCGGGTTCCAGACCGGCCTCGACCAGTGCCTGTCGGTGTTCCAGGAGTGAGGTCGTGGCCGCTTCGGCCAGTTCCTTGCGCTTGGCGGCGTCGGGAATCAGGACAGCATGACCTTCGTAGCCCATGATTCCGCGGTACTCCAGAGCGCTCGCCACGATCCGCCGGGCCAGTTCCACCGTCTGCTCCGCTGTTTCGGTACCGCAGCGATGCATACCAGAGTCGACTTCGATCAGTGCTCCCAGACGCACCTCGCCGCCCGCATCCTTCAGAGCCGCATCGAGTGCTTCGACCTGCTGCGCGCTGTCGACCGCGACGATCAGTTCGGGTACGCGCGCAGCCAGCGTGACGGCGCGCTTGGATTTGATCGGCCCGACGATCTGATTGGCGATCAGGATCGAAGTCCGGATGCCCGCATCCGCGATCGACTCCGCTTCCCCGAGCTTCGCGCAGGTGATGCCGATCGCACCGGCCTCGAGCTGTAGCTTGACCACCTCGGCGCACTTCGGCGATTTGAAGTGTGGGCGAAGCGACGCGTCGCGCCCCGCGAAAAAGCTCGCCATGGATTTGATGTTCCGGCCGACGCGATCCAGGTCGAGCAGCAAGGCCGGCGTATCGATGTCTTCCCGCTTCATGAAGGAATGCTAGCATGGCCGCGTGATCCGACGTCTCCCATACTGGGTGGCGGCCGTCGCCCTGCTGGCCGCGCTCATCGGCCTGAGTTTCGAGTCGCGCAGGGTCGCCCACGGCTTCCAGATGCTTCCCGGCCAGGTTCCTGTGGCGATCTGGGAGCCGGGACCCGCTCGCGGGCACCACGCCGCTTCGGATTTCGATCGCCCGATTCCGGTGGTCATTCTGTGCCACGGCTTTTCCGGGAATATCCAGATGATGAGCACCCTCGCTCGGCGTCTCGCGGGCGCCGGCTATGCGGTCATCACGCCGGATTTTCGCGGCCACGGCCAGAACGCCAATCCGTTTGCAGGGACTGCATCGGCCGGAGGGTTGCTGGCCGATATCGATGCCGCGCTGCTCTACGCGCGCATGCAACCGCACTACGATGGGCAGCGCATTGTCCTGGCCGGTCACTCGATGGGTGCGTCGGCCGTACTCGAGCACGCCCAACGCGATACGGGAGTGGCGGGTGTGATCGCGATCTCGGGGGGGGCGAATGCCGACCGGTCCCTATCCGCCTCCGAACGTGTTGCTGATCTGGGGATCCGGGGACCCGGCGCGCATCGCCTCGCGAAGCCGTGCCGTGGGTGCCAGGCTCACCGGACAGGCCCAACTCGTGGCCAACCGTACCTACGGTGACTTTGAACGCGGTACGGCAGTACGCGTCAGCGAGGTCGACGGCGCGGATCACCTGACCATCTTGACTGCACAGGAAGCGGCGGATCGCATCGCGTCCTGGATCGCGAAGTCGGTCGGTCCGGGCGTCTCGGCGCGCCCGGAGTTGAGCGGAAGCGATCCCCGCGCGAGCTGGGCCTTGCTCGGGCTGCTCGCGAGCGTGGTGCTCCTCTGGGGTCTGCCCGAGGCAATCGCTCCACTGGGCCGGCGAGTGGTGCAGACCGCTCCCCAACGGCCTCTTGTCTGGCTGGTTTCGCTGCTCGCCGTACTGCTCTTCGTGAGCGCACTGATTGGTGCGACCGATGCGCGCATCTCCGGAGGCATCCTGCAGTTCATGCCCATGCTCGTGGTGCGCGAACTATTCGCGTTCCTGGGTCTGGCGGGTGTGCTGCTGCTGGTCATCGCCGGGCGCTACGGCCGCGCGCGAGCCGAGGGTCTGGGCGACTATCGCACCTGGATCGCGGGCGGGCTGTTGTTCGCGTTCGCGTACGTCGCGATCGGAACCCTGGCAAACTCGTACAACAATCTCTTCCCCGCATCCCACCGTCTGGTCTGGTGCGCACTCGGCACGCTGATCCTCCTGCCCTATTTTGGTGTACTGGAATGGGTGCTGCGCGGACCCGGCCGAACCGGGGTCTGGCTGCCGATCGTCGGAAAGCTGCTCACACTCGCCGCCCTATTCGGCGGTGCGCTCAGCGGTCTCCTCCCCGGTGTGGTTCTGCTGGGTGTTGCGCCGATTGCGCTCTTCTTCGCGCTCTTCGAACTGGTCGCCTATCGGCTATCGCGAGTCAGCCCCAATCCCTGGACAGCGGCGCTGTTCCAGGCGGCGTTCACGTCCGTCGCCTTCGGGGCGATCATGCCCTTCACCGGTTAGGCGTCGAGATCACGCGGGCAGATGAGCTGTCAGTTCGAGAACTCGCAGGTATTGCCGCTCGGAAATGGGCTCGGGATAGGGGAGCGCCGGCTCGATCGGCGGGGGAGCGGATCGGAGCCCAAGTAGAAAATGGCCGCAGAATTGTGTTTCGTTAGTAATCATCCTTTTCCAACCAACCTTCAGTCTGTGGAGGCGAGCTGACTGTGGCCGTTTCAGATCATGTAAACCTGGAAAGCTTCATTTCGGGCGTCGAGCGCCGCAATCCCGGTGAAACCGAATTTCATCAAGCCGTTTTCGAAGTAGCGTCAAATGTCTTTGAGTTCATCAGCGACAAAGAGATCTACCACCAGACCCAAATTCTGCGCCGCATCGCCGAGCCGGATCGCATAATCATTTTTCGTGTTTGCTGGGAAGATGATAGCGGCAACATCCGGGTCAATCGGGGCTATCGGGTTCAGAATAACAATGCCATTGGTCCCTATAAGGGCGGAATACGTTTCCATCCTTCTGTAAATCTCAGCATCTTGAAATTCCTGGCCTTTGAGCAAACCTTCAAGAACAGTCTGACCGGCCTGCCGATGGGCGGTGGCAAGGGGGGAGCGGATTTCAATCCCAAGGACAAATCGAACAATGAGGTCATGCGCTTCTGTCAGTCATTCATGACCGAGTTGCATCGACATATCGGTGTGGAAATCGATGTTCCCGCCGGTGACATCGGGGTTGGCGCCCGTGAGATCGGCTTTCTGTTCGGTCAGTACAAACGCCTGAGCAATCGTTTCACTGGGGTATTGACTGGCAAAGGCATGGAATTCGGCGGCAGCCCGATTCGTACCGAGGCCACCGGCTATGGCACCGTTTACATGATGGAAGACATGCTCAAGCATCGCGGCGAAAGCATGGACGGGCGAGTATGCCTGGTGTCGGGAGCCGGTAACGTAGCTACCTATGCCGTGGAAAAGCTCAACCAGCTCGGTGCAAAAGTCGTCACCATGTCTGATTCGTCAGGTTTTGTTTACGACAAGGATGGCATCGATGCCGATAAGCTCGCCTATATCATCGATCTGAAGACTAGTCGCCGCGCAGGATTGTCTGAGTACGCCGCTGAATATCAAGTCGAATTCTTTGCCGGTGAACGCCCCTGGCGGATTCCCTGCGATCTGGCATTTCCCTGCGCAACCCAGAATGAGATCAGCGCAGATGAATCCTTGCTGTTGATCAACAATGGTTGCATTGGCGTTTCCGAAGGCGCCAACATGCCCACCGATCAGAGGGGGATTGAAAATTTCATCGCAGCAAGATTATTGTTCGCGCCTAGCAAAGCAGCCAATGCTGGTGGTGTAGCCATCTCCGGACTCGAAATGAGTCAGAACAGCGCCAGAATCACCTGGAAGGAAGCTGAGCTGCAGAACCTGCTGCGCGAAATCATGACAAATATTCACGAACAGTGTGTAACGTACGGGCAACAACCCGGCTCCGACTACATCAACTATGTGAAAGGCGCCAATATCGCCGGGTTCATCAAGGTTGCCGACGCAATGGTCGCGTATGGAGTCGTGTAACGACTCTCGCAATGGGGGATTTGGAAACGGCCTGCGTTCCTGGACGAACGTTCGGTAAGCAGTGTTCTGTCAACTCGGAGCGGGATCTGCCGGGGGACTTTGCGGTTTGCACCATTGAGTACATACGCAAATAGCGTCCCCGCGCACCGAGCGGCATGCGGCTCTATGCTCGTCCCGCCTGGCGCAGTCGTTGGACGCAGCAAGCCAGCAAGATCCCGACCAGGGTGGGCGTCCACACCCTTCCCAGAGCGGGAACGGGCGTGCAGCCGCCGCTTCCGCACGCCGCTTCGACGATCGGATCAATGAATGGCGCGAGTACCGAGTAGTCTGCATTCCAAGTCCCACCCGGAGTCCAGCCAGCTCCGGCCCGTGCGATGACGAGATCGAGGCTCGGAATCACGATGATGAAACTCTCGTACAGGCCCCAGCTCCAATAGGCATCCAGGGGCACGCCCGGCAGAGTGCCATCCGCGTTGTTCCACCACAGCAGGCCGTAATGGTTGTTCGCATCCGGATAGTTCACCGGATCGTAGAGGCTCACGGAGGCGAGGCTCGGGTCTGCCACGCGG
>JAAELY010000182.1 GCA_024226335.1 bacterium | reverse complement strand
GCTCAGATCCTTGGCAAACCAGAAGACTGGCGCGAATACCACGCAAGCAACTGCGGCGTGACCGAAATCGAGTTCGGGGAACCACCCCGAATCCTGAATTTCAATCACACCGCGCACATGGAGTGACACATCCGCCATGTCGCGGAGTGAGCAGGATCCGCAGCCATTTGCCTGCTAGTGTCGGGAGCCAGCCCCCGTGCCGAAACCGACACTCAGGGGTTTCAGGTCGGGCCGAAAAACGGCGATTCAGGAGATGACTCGATTCCGATCCCGCACCAGGACATAGCAGGCGGGGATTGCGACGACTGGGGCCATCCGTTGCCAGCAGACGTCGTTACCACCTCGCGGACGGAAGGCTTCATGCAGCTCAAACCAGACGCCCGGATTCGCTCAGGTGTCTTGCGCTGCGGCCCGGATCCCTCGGACCTCAGATGAGCGAGACAAGCAAGAGCGATGCGCCGGGCGTCGTCGTCATCGGGCGTGACGAAGGTGCCCGACTGGAGCGCTGCCTGCGGTCGCTACAGAAGTGCGACGCAACCGTGGTCTATGTGGACTCCGGTTCCAGTGACGGCAGTCTGGAACGCGCTCGCGAGGCCGGAGTTCAGGTCGTCGAACTCGATATGTCCAGGCCTTTTTGCGCTGCGCGCGCTCGCAACGCGGGCTTCGACAGGCTGTGCGAAAGACGCCCCGGGATCAGCTGGGTCCAGTTCGTGGACGGCGACTGCGAACTCGACGAACATTGGCTCAAGCGCGCCACATCCTACCTGGAAGAACACGAAGGCGTCGCGATCGTATGCGGACGCTTGCGCGAACGAGAACCCGACCGGTCCGTCTACAATCGACTCTGCGACATCGAGTGGGACGGAGCGATCGGAGAGATCGATGCTTGTGGCGGCATCTTCATGGTTCGCGCACAGGCGTTTTCCGATGCGGGCCGCTTCAATGAAACGATCGCCGTCGGAGAAGAACCCGATCTGTGCTGGCGCCTGAGACGGAGCGGCTGGAGTATCGTCCGATGCGATCGCTTCATGGCCTGGCACGATGCGGCACTGACGCGCTTCAGCCAGTGGTGGCGACGAGAAGTGCGTAATGGCTACGGACACCTCGACCTCGCACGCCGCTTCGGGTTCGCTGCGGACGCTCCGTACACGGATGCAGTCCGCAGTGCACGGATCTGGGGCATCGGATTGCCGCTGGCCGTCATTTCAGTTTTCAGTCTCGTCAGCCTCGCCTCCGGAGCGACGATGGGATTCCTCGTTGCCCTGCCCGGATTGGCGATCTGGCCGGCCCAGGTTCTGCGCGTAGCGGTGCGACTCAGCCACGCAAAGGACTCGATCAGCCACCGATCTGCCCTGAGGTACGGGTTTTACACGATGCTCGCGAAGTGGCCGCACCTGATGGGCCATCTCAGGCGAAAGAGGAAGACGGCGCTGCACGACGGGGTGCATTTCAGATCCGACGCCGGAAACGCCAACCAGGATGGAGATCAACGGTGAGTCAGCGAATCGCCTACCTGACGGGTGAGTATCCGCGCGGTACCGATACGTTCATCTCGCGTGAAGTCATGGCCTTGCGCAAGCGCGGCCTCGAGATCGAAACTTTCTCCATCCGAAGAGCTGCCGGAAACCTGAAGCTGGGCCGCGACCAACAAGCGGAACTCGAGCGCACCTTCTTCGTACTCGAGCAATCGCCCGGCAGCATCGTTTCGGATGTCCTCGGGATCCTCTGGAAATCGCCTTCGAGATTCTGGAAGGCGATGCGCCTGGCCCTATCGACCGCCGCACCCGGCCTTCGAGCCCTCGCCTATCAGCTCTTCTATCTGGCAGAAGCTTGTGTAATTGCAAGACAATTGGAAATCCGCGGCCTGACCCATATCCACAACCAGTTCGCCGATTCGAGTTGCACGGTGGCGATGCTCGCCGCGGAGATCTCGGGCAGTCGTTTCAGCTTCACAATCCACGGTCCCGGAATATTCTTCGAACCGAAGCTCTGGCGGATCGACGCGAAGGCCGAGCGCGCCCGGTTCGTCGCCTGCATAAGTCACTTCTGCCGCAGCCAGACGATGGCGCACTGCGCTCCTTCGAGCTGGGACCA
This sequence comes from bacterium, assembly GCA_024226335.1. Taxonomy (NCBI): domain Bacteria; species bacterium. The sequence goes on along the minus strand of JAAELY010000182.1, from coordinate 1,764 downwards.
CCTGCACATCGTTCACTGTGGCATCGACCTGGACGACTTCGTCGCGCGAACACACGTTGGAATCGCGACCCGCCTGTTGTTCGTCGGCCGACTGGCTCCGATCAAGGGATTGAGCGTCTTGATCGAGGCTTTCTCCAGGCTCGCCGCTGAACACCCCGAAATCTCTCTCGACATCGTCGGTGACGGTCCCTCCCGTGCAGAGATCGAGCAACTCATTGCCGACCGGGGCTTCTCAGAGCGAATCCGTCTGCTCGGCTACCGTTCAGAGGAAGAAGTAGGAGAACTGCTGAAGGAGGCCGAGATCTTCGTGATGGCCAGCTTCGCAGAGGGCGTTCCGGTCGTACTGATGGAAGCGATGGCAGCCGGTGTTCCGTGCCTTGCAACACGCGTCGCGGGCATCCCTGAACTGATCGAGGATGGCAAGTCGGGACTTCTCGCAGCGCCGGGGGATGTCGAGGCGCTGGTCTCGCACCTGCGCGAACTGATCGTCCAGCCCGAGTTGCGAACGCGGCTTGCGGCGGCCGGACGAACCAAGGTCGAGCGGGAGTTCGACCTGCACAGGGAAGCGGAGTGGCTGGCTCGCTTGATCTCCGAAGATCCACGGGACGAGGACTGCCCGATCCGCCCCGCTCCGGTAGACGAGTCAGAGGCGGGCCTGAAAACCCGCTGATCGGTCACTCCGACCAGTCCGGTTACTCCGACCAGTCGGGCAGGCTGCGCCCGAGAAACTCCGCCAGCTCGCGATTGGGTTCGACGAAGCGCTCGACCAATCGGGCGCGAACCTCCGGTGTCATTTCGGAGATCCCTTCGACGCTTTGGCGAGCGGATCTTCCGGCGATGACTTCGGCGATCTTCGGCGAGGTCAGCCAGGCTCGGGCTCTCTGCCTGACTCGCGCGGGAAGCAGATCGATCCATCTGGAGAGCAGCGGCGAACGGCGCATGCGCCCCACGAGATCGCGGCTCTGGCGCACAGCCAGGGCCGTGCCGGATCGATTCGATTCAATCGAGCCCCCGGCGCTCAGGTCGAGAACAGGAACGCCTAGAAAGCGCTGAATGGCCGCGAGTGTGGGAATCGGCTGCGCCCGGAGTTCGTCCAGGGTCAGAAAATGAAACCTCTCGGCTGAAAACTGGACATGAAACGCACCGATCTGCCTGCGATACAGACTCGTATCGATGATTTCCGGAATCCTCTCCAGCGCCTCCTCGAAAGAGAGCAGCGCCTGGCCTGTGACTCCGCGTTCCTCCATCAGATGCCGGTAGTGCGCGTAGGCGCGCTCCACAGGGTGGCGCATGATGAACAGGAAACGCGCATCCGGGACGTGCGCCTTGATCCGACCCGCAACATCCCCAAAGTGCGGATGTCGCGCATAACAAGTCGAAGCTTCGCCACAGAGTTGGCCCTTCTTCGCTTCGGCAAACAGGGCGCGATACCAGTCGATCCCCCGGGCGAACACTGCATCGCGACTGAAGAACTGCGGCTCCTTCGGGGTACACATGAAGATCTGCGGATGCCTCTGCAGATACTCCTGAAGACTCGTCGTACCGGATTTCATCGCTCCGATGAGAAAGAAGTCGGGACAGCGCGCCGGCAAGATCTATCGCACCTCGTCCGAAGCGACCTTCCCATCGACGATCCGGACCACTCTTCTGGCGCGGTCGACTACCTGGGGATCGTGGGTCGAGAAGATGAAGGTCTCGCCGCGATCTCGGTTCAGCTTCTCCATGATGTCGAGCAACATCTCTGCGGTCTCGGAATCGACGTTT
>JAAELY010000181.1 GCA_024226335.1 bacterium | reverse complement strand
TTTGTCGTAGGCCATGCTGCCATCCGCAGCCTGACTCAGAACGATGATCTCCTCGCCCGGTGAAACGCCGAGCGTACGCGCGAGTCTTCGCCCGAGAACAACGCCAGTATCGTCCCCGGCTTCGATCCAACGCCCGCTTTCGACCTCTTCGGCAACCAGGCACACCTTGGCATCGCGCTCCAGTTGCAAACCGCGGAACGAGACACCCGTCGAGGAATCGCCAGAGGCCGCCATCCCGAACGCCAGAAGGCGGGCGCTGCTGGTAAAACCGGCAGCGTCCAGCTTCGCGAGCAGTTCTTCGATGTTTTCGATGCGCGTGTAAAGAGAGGGATTGTCGCGATAGTCCGGCGCAAAGATCTGTACGTCCCCGACTTCCAGATCGAGCACGCTGCCTTCCATATCGCGCAGATAACCCTCCATGAGCCCGGAATAGAGGATCATGATCCACAGGGCAAACGTCATGGCGCTGACCGTTACGAGGGTCCGCCGACTGTTCCGCCAGACGTTTCTCCAGGCCATCTTGCGAATGTTCAAGGCTCGCTTTCTCCCCGCCGCAGCGTCAGGTAATTGTACGCCAACCCACACACGTACCGCCACGGACCGAGAGAACAGCGTGATACAGTGGCTCGACACATCCGCGGAGAGCAAATCATGGCCGTCAGCAACTACGAAAACGTCGATGCCTATCCACTCGATCCGGACGTGCAGGAAAAGCTCCTGCTCGAGCAGAACGAGGCGACTTTCATCTGGTGCCCGAAGGACCAATGGGCCGTTGGCGTGATCATGACCTACGTCTGGCGCAACGGCAGTTTCTGGTTCACGGCAACCAGCCAACGCAAGCGCATCGCCGCCATCAAGCGCGATCCCCGCGTGAGTATCGTGATCTCGAGCGTCGGAACTTCACTCGGCCCCTCTCGCACCGTGACCGCGAAAGGCCGTGTGAAGATCCACGAAGATCGCGCGACCAAGGACTGGGTCTATCCTGCGATCTCCAACGCGATCCTGAAGGGCAATGCCCCGGTCGAAGAGAAATTCACAAGCATGCTCGACTCCGAACGGAGACTGATCCTGGAGGTCGTCCCGGAACGCTACATCACCTACGACTCACAGAAGATGATGAGGGACACCGACTGGGGGTCGATCTGAGATGAAAGACCTGAAGGGCAAGACCGCGGTCATCACCGGAGGCGGAGGCGGACTGGGTCGGGGCATGGGCCTGGCCTTCGCCGAAGCGGGCATGAACATCGTAGTTTCCGACATCGACGCGAGCGCCGCACACAAGGTGGCCGACGAGATATCGGCCCTTGGCGTTCGCACCCTCGTCCACCAGACCGACGTCATTGAACGGGATGAACTGAAGGACCTTGCGGATCGCAGTTTCGCGGAGTTTGGAGAGACCAACATCCTGTGCAACAACGCCGGGGTCAGCACCTTTCACACCGCCGACGCCATTCGCGATGAAGACTGGGCCTGGGTACTAGGGGTGAACCTCCACGGTGTAATTCACGGCATCCAGGAATTCCTACCGCGCATGAAGGCGCAGCAGGGAGACGCTCACATCGTCAATACCGCATCGATCGCCGGCCTGACCGCCCTGCCCGGCCTGGCTCCGTACACCGCCAGCAAGTTCGCCGTCCTGGGCATTTCCGAAACCCTGCACGCCGAACGGGAAGTCCACGGCGTGGGCTGCTCCGTTCTATGCCCTGCCTTTGTCAACACGGGCATCGCAAACAGCGAGCGCAATCGACCCGACGCCTTCGGTACACCGACGGGCTCGGACAACAGCATGATCAACGCGGCACTTCAGACCGGCCTCGATCCGAAGGAGGTAGGCCGCATGGTGCGCACAGCCGTGCTCGAAGAAGAATTCTACATCCTGACCCACCCCGAGACACGAGCGAGTTCGGAGCTGCGAGCCAACGAACTACTCGCCGCATTTGATCGCTGGGCAAAGCGGCTCGCCTAGCCTAGTGTCCTGTTTCAGAAGTTCCATCTCTAATGCTTCCGAGCGTGGACCTGGAGGACTCGGGAACAGAAGCGACGGATGCTGTCGAGGATCTGCTCGGCGCTCTTGGTCCAGATGAACGGCTTTGGCGCTGCGTTGTG
>JAAELY010000180.1 GCA_024226335.1 bacterium | reverse complement strand
GTGCTCGCCAGTACACCCTCTCGACGGCTGAACTCGGCTTCCGTGAGCCCGCTCGACCGAAACCGGCCAACGATCTGCTGCCACTCTTCTCGACTCCGACGAACACGCTTCGATCGAACACCCATCGCTCACCTCCCTCTCGTTGCCAGGAAGATCTACACCGCGACTGGGGAACCGGGAAGGACGGCGATCATTGACCGGTTACGACCCGACGCCCAGTGCGCAGGACTTCGAGGTCACGAGACGAATCATCGCTGCGGGCCGACTCGTTGGGGTCGAACTCCTGGACCATATCGTCTGGGCGCGCGACGGGTCGTACAGGGCTCTGCGCACCGAGAGCCCGCTTCTCTTCCAGAGGGACTAGACAATGGTTCACGCACTCGGATCAAGGCCCTCAGCCGCCTGAGCGACCAGGGGCTACGGCCCGCGTTTCGAACGGAAGAAGCGCGCCTTCAGAGCCCGGTCGTCGGCCCGATTCTCCTCAATCTCCTCCTCCGACCATGCCCGGGCCCAGACAACCTCTCCGCGGCGGATCCAGTAGTGGGACCGGCACTCCAGGCTCCAATTGCCCACGGACGGGTCCAGCGAGATCGTCTCCCCGTCGTAAATCAGACGCCAATCGACCGGGGTAAGCGGCGTGACGACCTCGTTCCCGCAGCCACAACAACACGAATGCACCGCCGTACCGTACTCGATGGAGACGTAAACGACGCCGGGATCTATCGAGGCCGGGATCTCCTCGACGAAGACGTGCGAGATCCGGGTGAGCTTCACTCGTAGTCCTCGTTCCGAAGCTGGTTCACGTCGATTACGAACAGGGAGCAGTGCTCCTTCTCGAAATCTCGGTAGAACCCCAGGAGCTTTTTCCACTTCACGATCGCCATGCCCGCATTGATCATGTTGAGCTCGGCGATCTGGATGTTGGAGGTGTAGGCATCGTCCTCGGCCGGTGCGCCCAGCGGGACGCGCTCGCGGAAGTGGTCGCGCTTCTGGGGCGTGCTGGTCGTCGTGCGTAGAATGCCGCCAAGCGCGCCGTCAGTAAGTTCGATTCCCATCCCGACGTCGATGAACGACGACTCCTGCTTCTCCAAGTACTCGATAATGGAGAGCTTCGCGGCGCCATCGTCGATGCACAGGAACACGAAATCGAACCCGCGGAGCTCCTGCAGATTCGAGGCGTCGATCGCGATCGCGTGCGGAACTATCCTGCGGTGCATCCGGGAATACGTGAGGGTCCAATGCTCGACCTTGGTGGGGCGCTCGCGCAGCTCCTCGAGCGAGACCGCACCGGGTGCGCGAAACGCATTGTGGGTCAAGAAGAAGTCTCGATCGAAGAGGTGGATCTGCTCAACGGGGGTCTTTGCGACGCCGTCGAGCACGTAGACCCCGGTGCCTCCCAGGCCCACGATCGCGATCCGATGGCCCTTGAGCCGGCGAGTAGCAGCCGAGATGCCGGCCCGGCTCGACGCCGTATCGGCGTACTCGAAGGGCGACGACTCAGGCGCGGCCGTCGGCCGGAAGGTTTTCGGCGTCACTCGCGGGTCAAGCGACTGCGCCGGACCGCTGATGATCGTGGCGTAGGTGTCGACCTTTTGGAAGTAGTCGGTATAGCCGCTGGGTGGCTTGTTCGAGAACGAGTGGTTCACGACCAGGTCAGGTTCGATCTCCCGGCGGTTCGAGCTGTGGACGATCCCTTCGATACGGCTGCCGTCGCGATGGCAAGGAAAATGGGCGCCTGTGAATTCGATCACGTGCGTCGACGGCCGTTGCGTGCGGTCGCCGCTCAGCGTGAGCTCCGAGACGAGGGCGCCGTACGCAACCGTGGCCTCCGGCGTGACGTACGGGACGTTGTCGACAACGAGGTGGTTCGCGCGGATGGAGATCTCGTAGCCCTCGTCCAGGAGCCGCTGTAGATCGGGACTACGACTTATCAGTGCGGGTGACATTGAAGACCATGCCGTCGCGAATCTTCACGATGTCACCTTCGACGAGCGTGCCTTCCGGCTGGTCCGCTGGGCCGCGCTTGAACACGATGGTGAAGCAGATGTTCCCGCCCTGCGACTGACCCGGGAACGCCAGGGAGACGATCTCGGCGAAGGACACCTCATGCTTAGAGAGCTGGTGCTTCCGGCCGTTGATGATGATGGTGATCGTGTCGTCGTCACAATCCCGATGGGGCTTCGACATGTCCGTCTCCTGTGCCCCGGGCCCAGATCCGGGTGGGGCGCGCTCACGGGGCAACAGCGCCCCAGACCCCGGAAACTCTAACCACAGCCGGAGCCACGTCAACGGTTTGTATTATTATACAAACTAGGAAGTGTGCGGTTATACAAACACGTTTGCGGGATCGCACAAGCTGCCGTAGAATATCGCCCGAATGCGGCGCTCAGCTACCCAGGACCCCGAGGCATCCCGGCTCTACGCCTCGATCGGAGGACGCGTCCAGCAGGCGCGAAAACGGGACGGCTATGGGTGGAGTCAAAAGCAGCTCGCCGACCAGGTCGGCCTGACCCGGAGCTCGGTGGCCAATATCGAGCTCGGCCGCCAGCACGCCCCAATCCACACGCTATGGGCGATCGCGCAGGCGCTTGGCCTCGAGCTTCGCTCCCTCGTACCGACCACAGCGGATCTGGGTACCCCAGCCGAGCCAGGTCTTCCCAGTTCACCACCCAGGGACGGCCGCGCTTCTGAGATGCTCTCCAAGTCGGGGCCCGGTCTCAAGGCCTTTATGTCCAGCGTCCGAACGGAGGTTTTCAATGCCAACACTCAGCCATCAGACGATCGAAAGAAGAGCGATGGAGCTGCTTCGCGAAAGCGGCCAGCTTCACGCTCCAATCGACGTGGAAGCGGTCGCCAAACACCTGGGGATAAGGGTTGAGTACGCGAAGTTCGATGACGATTGCTCTGGCGTTCTGGTGAAGAGCGACGACGGCACCGCTGTGATCGGCGTGAACTGGGATCATCACCCCAACCGAAAGCGATTCACCATCGCGCACGAGATCGGCCACTTCGTCTTGAAGCACGAAGGCGGCACGTTTGTCGATAAAGGGACCTACGCTCGCTTCCGCGATCGTGATGCGTACTCCGGGAAGGTCCGAGACGAGCGCGAGGCGAATCAGTTCGCTGCGGCGCTCCTCATGCCAAAGCGTCTCGTGGGAGAGGTGTCTCAAGACGAGCGCGTCTTGGATCCATCCGACGACGAGGCCTTGGCTTCGCTCGCGCGTGCGTTTCTGGTCAGCCCACAGGCGATGATGTTCCGCTTACAACGCCTCGGTTTCCTGAAGGCAGGCGACAGCCCGTTCTAACAGGGAAGCGGTGGGGCCTCCGTCTTCACGCGGTCCAGCGACGCTCGGCCTAGGACCCCTTACGCTTGCAGGCCAGCGCATAGGTTGTTGTGGCATTGACAACCTGGGTCTCTAGCTGGACCGATTTCGGTTGTTGTTTTCCGGAGCACCTATACTCGACAACGAGGCTCTTTTGCTTGCCACCCCAGGGGTCTCCGAAGTCGTTGAAATTCTTCTGCCAAGAGCAATCGGTCTTGCCTTCGCACAAGGGCCTTACGTGTCCGGTCACGTCCTTTTGGCGGGCTATATCCGTCGGATGGCCCCAAGTCGCCTTGTCGACCGATATTCCCGGTGGCGGCTGCAGCCACCAAGCAACGGCCGCTGCTACAAGGAAGCCCAATCCGCCAAGGAGCTTCACCGTCCGCGCAGACTCGCTCATGGCAGTCGCCACGAGTGCAATTCCGATAGCTAGAAGAACAGCGGGAAGAGGGTGCTCGAGTACCAATCGAATGAGCTCTGCCATTGAACTCTCCTACGTAACGTCCAGCTGAACCCAGAGCGGGCGATGGTCCGAGATGTGGTGCTTCACGTGGGCGTTGAACTTCGAGACCGCTTTGCCCTTCGACATCTGGTTGTCCAGCTTAGTCCAAAGCGGCTTGAAGATGGCCTTGTCGAAGTCGAAGACGCCTTCGTCCACCACTCGGTTCTTCACGCCGCCCGGGGCGAACACCATCTGGTCATACGTCTTGTCGTTTCCCAAATTCGAACCCGCGGTCTTAGTGACATATTTGACCGGCTGCCAACCGAACTTGACGAGAGCCTTGTACGTGGCTTCCTCGGGTTCCATCGCCGGAACGTTCATGTCGCCAAGCATGATGATGTCCTTGTCGTACGTTTTTGACGAGTCGACTCGACGGTTCGCCCAGCGACTAAGGGCGTAGATCTCGAGCACTCGCCGAGCATATCGTGCTCGCTCATCCTTCTTCTTCGAGTTCTGGAACTTCCCGAAATAGAGATGGCAGTTCGCGAGAACGAAATCGAAGTTCCCGCTCTTGAAGGAACCAATGGCTGGATTTCGGTCGAATGGAACGAACCGAAGGCTCTTGAACTTGTCGACACGCGGCGTCCCGGTCGCGTCGGTCCAGCGAACGTTCACAGTGCGCTTGGGGTACTCCAACTCTCGGAGCGCGACCTCGCCGAACAGGTTCGCGGGCTTCACGCGGCTTTTCCGATACACGAACGCCATCCGCTCAGTGTTTCCCGCGGGGTCCGTGATGAAGTAGTCGAAGGCCGGGCCGAGATGCTTCAGAACCGTGTGGAAACTTCCGAGCTCGTCTTTGACTTCCTGGATTGCGACAAGGTCGAAGCGCTTCAGGATGTGAGCGATGAGCTTCTTTGCGTTAAGCGTCCGTCCCTGAACGCCAAGGTTCGCGATGTTCCAGGTCGCGAGCAGAAGACGTCCCGAGGTCGACTTCGGCACCTGGCGCTTCGTGAAATGCTTCGTGACCGCGGTCCGCTCGGCGGCATACGAATACGTGTGCTTGGGAACCGGGCTTTTGAACTTGAGGGCCATTCCTGCGCACTCCGGGGCGCCGTCTAGCGCCTTAGGCGGTCAAATCGTGCTCTCAGGATAGTGTATGAAAATACCCGTTTTCGATACCTATGGGCCCGGCCGGGCAAGACCGACGCGCGAACAAGCTCCCGCCTAGAACAGCTCCCTCTCAGGGAAACGCCCCCGCGTCTGCGCTAGTCGGCGATCCAAGCGCAGGTCCTGAACTCGCTCGTCGGACCACCCCGCCCTGGTATGTTGGCTGCCTCATCCTGCAGGCACGCTGCGGGTGCGTTGGAGCAGGGTCAATGAACAAGGAGCAGGAATTCCTAGACATCCTCCTTGAGCGGGCGCTCAACGGGGGCGCCGACGCGCAGAAGCTTCTTCGACTTCTGTCCCAGGCTGTTCGTCGCCTGAGGCCCGTGAGGCCGTCGTTACCTCGCTCGTCTCCCTCGCCTGACCGGCGGGAGTTCCTGGTCCAGAGGTCACGGCGCGCGCTCAAGAGCGCCCAGGGCCTAGTCGAGGGATCCGCGTCCCTGGTCTGGCACAGATTGGCTTCGAATTCACGTCCTATTCCTATTGGACCCGCAACCTCGCCCTGCCGCCGATGACGACCACTACCGCTAGCATCGAGCCAACGAGTGCAGCCATCCCCAGAAGTGGAAGAGCCGGAATGGCCGTCAATACGGTCAATTTCGGCGCCGAGGCTGCGGTCTCCTTCGACGCGAAGTTCTGGCCAGCCAGCAAGGGAGTCGTGTCAATCAAGATCAGCGTCGCGCGGTCGTCCGTATCGCTGGCAAGGAAATTGACAAGTGCGATGCCCGAGAACGTTTGGAGATCTCCGTCCAGCGTGTTCTGAGCGACGGTGATCGTACCGAGAAGCGTCGCGTCTGCGGTGACGGTGTTGGCTGGAAGGCTCGGGTTATGTGGAACGTTCGGGTCATGTGCCGGGGCGTCGGTCCAGTCGATCATCGATTCGTCCCAGCCCTCCTTGCTCGTGCCGTCATTCAGACCGTACACGGCATAGGTATGGTCGCTGGCGGGGTTGAATGTGGATGCGACGTTGGATACGAGGGTCAGGGTCGCGCTCGAGATTGTTCCCGAGAGGCTCGACAGATCAAATCTGTAGTAGCCCTTCCTGTAGTTGTCTCCGTTCGCTCCCCCGGACTTTGTCTCGACGATCCCCTCGGTCCCGAAGTTGTCGTCCTCGTGTACTCCAGACCTGATGTGCGCATCTGCGCCGATTCCGTCAGCGGTCGTGATCTCCACAGCCCGCGCCTGGGCGGACATCAATATCGAGAGACCGGCAGACGCAAGAAACGCAACCGTCAAGCTGAGCGGAGTTCGAGACCGCATCATCGTTGTCCTCCTGCGTCCGTCGTTATTCAGGACGCGTCCTGCGGGAAACAATACGTATCGAGAGCAGCCCCGCTGGTCTGGCACCAAGAGCAACGCTGCTCTGAACTGTTTATGAAACTACCTGTTTTCGATACCTATGAACACCCATTTTCAACACCTATGGAGCGCTAGCCTCAGTGATCACCCCAATAGCGGCCATACGTGATCACTTCAAAACCGGCCATTAGAAGTCGTCCGGGACGGGTTTCTGATTATCTACGCAGCGTCATTCGCTCGCAAGGTTGCCTTTTCCCGAGTTCGCCAGCTCCGCGGTCCGGTTTTCAGGATGTG
>JAAELY010000179.1 GCA_024226335.1 bacterium | reverse complement strand
GCGGAGATCCACGTTGGTCATGAGGCCGCGGGTCTCACGCACCCGCTGATACGTGTCGGTCATGAGCATGGCCTGGGTGATGCTCATGTCGACGAGCGTGGCAATCACGCCGCCGTGCATCTGCCCGTTCGGGTTCCGCAGGTGGTCGACCAGCCCGACGCTCACGCGCGCGAAGCCCGGGCCGATGTCCTCGACCTCGAGGCCCATGTGGTTGAAGAACGGGAAGTCGGCGGCGAAGCCGAGGAGCTTCCGTTTGAGCGCCTGGCTTGCGTCGTCCGGGTCGGTTTCTTGTGTGGACATGGGGTTTTCGGAGAACCTCCGAGTATGGGTGTTATGTCGGTCAGGGACTGCCTGGGTGATGGGCCGTCGCCGGGGCCATCATAGAAGGTGGTCCCGCCACTGGGGACAGGTCAGACCGGGTACTTGCCCCGGTTCCACTACGAGGCGTCGATCCAGATCGGCGATGACCAGACGCGCTCGCGCAGCGTCGCGGGGACTCGCGGGTCGGGCTCTCGCGAAAGGCGCAGGGCGTCGTAGGTCGACCAGCGACACGTCGGGTTCTGGAGTACGCGGACGTAGTAGAAGGCGTCCTGCGCGGGGTCGAAGTCGGGGTCCTTCCAGGCCTTCATCAGCTGCATGGCACCCGCGTTTCCCGTGGGCTTGCAGCTGATCAGGTCGACGGATGCGCCATTGTCGGGGCAGCGCAGGGTCGCCGGATCGACCTCGAGACCATCTGTACAGGCGATGTCGCGGACCTTCTCGTGGGTCTTCCCTTGCGCGTCGATCCAACCCTTGATGATTTGAACGCGCTGTAGGGGAGCGCTCATCCAATCGCCTTGCGCCGCAACGTAGAAGGTGGGGCTCCCGGTGTCGCTCTCGGTCGGACGCAGTACGCCACCCATCGGAACTCCACCTGAGGTCGCCAATGCGATGGGCTCACGCTCGGCTTCGATGCTCTCGTCGAAGCCCCAGCCTGCGAAGAAGCGCAGCGTCATGCGGGGTCCCGAGGTGGCGTACACCTCGCGGCGTTTCATGGCGTCGAAGAGCGCGTCGCGCGTATTCTCTTCGGCCCAGACTGCGGCCAACCCTCCCGGCGTGTGGAACTTCAGCATGGATTGGTACGGCTTTCGGTCGGGATCGGCGACCGGTGGTTCCCGCAAGCGCCGGATCGCGGGCGAAAAGATCAATCCGACCGCGCCCACGAAATCCCATTCTTCAACGTCGCCGGGATTCCCGTTGTGTGTGTCGGTCGAGCCGATCATGCCGAAGGCCAGGGGGTTGAAGCCGAGTTCCCGGTCGAGCGCGAGGCCGACCTTGAGGCCTTGCCTCGCAAAGCCCGTCTCGAACGCGCAGCCGGTTTCCTCGCCTGGCTCACACGGCGAGAGCACCTGACTGAACGCGCACTCCTCGTCGGTAGCGCCGACGCCGAGTGCACACTCGGAAGCGCCCTTGATCTGATAGATCTCCGCCAGGGGTTCGCGGCGTTTGCGCAGACGCCACCCCTCCTCGTCGTAGCTCCCGCCATCCCAGGTGTACCGACTGTAGAAGAGTCCCCAGGTCTTGTTCATGTTGTGGGGGATCGTGAGGAAGTCGCAGTCGCCCGTGCAGTTGGCCTCCAGCCCGCGCCAGAGGTCGATGACATTGCCCACGTCCATGGAGGAGATCGCGTGCTCTGGCAGGCCGTTGCCGTTGAAGAGCACGTTTCGATGTTGCTTGCCGCCATCCGGCAGGGCCGGCGAGTACTCGTAGGCGGCAAAGGTCGTGAGCACGCCCGGCTCGTTGTAGGCATCGGCGAGCGCAATGTAACTCGACCAGTCGGCTCGGGCGTCGCGCTCGCAGCGCTCCACACCGCCTTCGCCTCGGGAGCAGATCGGCCACGCGCTGCGAACCGGGTGCTCGCGCGCCCTCTGCCGGTAGACGCCGGGGGGCACATCGGGGTCCGGTTCGAGCTCCTGTCGGCCTCGCATGCCCCGTCCCCTGATGAACTGGAAGATGGCGATATTCGGCGTCTCCATCACGGAGCAGTTGAAGGACTCGAACCACCCGAGGTCCGGGTCGCCACAGCGCGTCCGTGTCCCGAAGCCCTCGGCGTGATCCGTGATCGCCACGAAGTCGAGGGGGCGCGAGAGCTGCATCCGCTCTCCGCCATCACTGCGAAGCGCCTCGCCCCGCGCGAAGCGATAGGCATCCTCGATCGTGAGCGTCGTGCCGAAGAGCGTGGCGTCGAAGCTCTCGTGGGTGTGGACGTGCGTGTCGCCCCAATAGACGTTCTTGAGGGGGTTGCGCGGCTGGACGACCAGCGGTTCGGGCGCCGGGGCGTCGACCTTCGAATCGTCCTGGAGCGCGTAGTCGGCGGGCGCGCTCTCGCGGCCGAACGCTTGATTGGCGTTGCGAAAGTTTCGGCCGATCGTGAACCACCCGACGGTGGCGGCGAGCACGAGCAGGACCACGAACCCAAGTAGGATCTTCTTGATCATTTCCGGCTCACGACTGGCCCGGGCGGTACCAGATGGGCGAGGACCAGGCGCGCTCGATCACCGTCTTGGGCAGGTCACTGCGGGGCTCGACGCCGGCGCGAACCGCCTCCCAGGTGGACCAGCGGCAGGTCGGATTCTCGAGCACGCGCACGTAGTAGAACGCCTCCTGATCGGCCCGAAACTCCGGGTCTTGCCAGAGTGTCCGCAACTGCATGGCCCCCTTGTCCGGGTCGAACGAGCAGTCGGCGAGGTTCACTCGCGCACCGTTGTCGGGACAACGATGGGTCGCGGGATCCACCTCCAGGCCATCGGAGCATGCGACGTCGAAGACCTTCTCGTGGCTCTTGCCGCCCTCCTCCCAGCCCTTGATCACCTGCGCGCGTTGCAGCGGTGCGGCCATCGGATCGGCCAGCGCCCACACCCAGAAACGCGGTGCGCGACCGCCGTCTGCTGCGAGGTCGGCCCCCATCGTGACGCCCTCGGCGTAGGCACGGGTGACTCCGTCGGGTGCGTCGAGCAGAGCGGGGTCGAAGTCGTAGCCCGCGAAGAAGCGCAGTTTGATTCGCGGACCCGAGGTCGCGAAGGTCTCCTTGCGGCGGAACGCGCCGTAGATCGCCTCACGCGTGTTCTCTTCGGCCCAGACCGCCGCCAGCCCCGAAGCGCCCCAGAACTCGAAAGAACTGAATTCCAGATAGGTCGTGCCGTCGACTTCGTTCACGAGCTTGGGCGCGACAGTGCTCAAGGCCAGCCCGAGCAGCCGACCGGCGGGAATCGATCCGCGTCGCTCGGGCGTGGCATCGATCAAGCCGACCTTCGAGAAGTAGTCATCCTCGCGATCGGATCCACCACCCACGTGGGTGTCCGTCGAGCCGATCAAGCCGAACTTGTACGGGTTCATCGCGCCACCGGCGGCGATCTCGAGGCCGGTGCGGTAGGCATCTCGCACGTAGCTGCCCGTGGGCTCGCTCGGCCGCTTCGTCCCGACCCGATAGGGCATGATTTCGAAGCCGGCCCACTCGTCCGTGTCCGAGAGAAGAGGATGGGTCTCCGACGTGCCCTTGACCTGTGTCACCTCGACCAGCGGCTCGTTGCGCATGCGCTTTGCGGCGTACGCCTCGTCGATCGGCTCGCCGGCCCAGTTCACGCGCTGAAACATCGCGCCGTTTGAGCCATTCGAGTTGTGGGGGATGGCGAGCGATTCGATGCCCTGCTCTCGAAGCGCATCCATCCAGTCCCAGAGGCCTTCGGGGTTCCGGGAGTTCAGACGAGAGAAAGGCAGCTCGGGCAGATCGTCGGTACCGCGAAAGATCACGTTGCGATGCAGATTGCCGCGCTCGCTGGTCGACGAGGTGTACTCGTAGCCGGCGAAGGCCGTGAATCGGCCCGGCACGTAGGCCTCATCCGCCGCCTCGATCGTGTCGCGCCAGGCGGACCGGGAGATGCCATCGATCTCCTGCCGCTCGACTTCTCCGGTCGAGACCAGGTCGATGAGTCCCGACACGAGTGTGCCGAAGACCTTGGCGCGTGTGGCCAGAGTGAAAAGGCCGCGGTTGTCCGGCGCGTTCAAGTCGTGGGCGATCTCGCTGACCGGCAGCCTCGAGAGCTCGGAACTGGTGTCGGCGGCCTCCTTCGCGACACCGAGGAACATGGCGTGGTCGGTCACGGCATAGAAGTCGAGAGGACGGCTCAGCTTGATCTCGTAGCCAGCTGGGTGCTGGATCGCCTCGCCCTTGGCGTAGCGGTAAGCGTCGCGTGGTGTTGCCTGGGTGCCGAATGCGAAGGCATCGAAGGAGTATTCTGTGTGGACGTGCAGATCGCCGTAGTAGACATTGCGCTCGGGGTTCGCCTCGGGCCGAAGCGACATCGTGTCCATGATCGGTTCGAAGATCACGTCATCCGTCATGACCCGACCCGACGACTGGCCCGAGCTGACCTTGCTCGCAACTCCGACGTTCGCGACATCCTCGCAACCCGACGAAGCAAGTACGCATAACAAAGCGATGGATCCGATACTGAGAATCTGTGTGCGAGGGTTCATGATTCAGGGCTCCGTGATGCGGATCTCGTCAGAGTCCGCGGGCAGATCAAAGGTGTGTAGGTCGCGCGTGAGAATGACGTCATCCGGCAGCCCGCGCAGAAACATCCTCTCGACCAGCGCGTTCGGTGGGGCCGGCACCAGGTGGTAGAGGGCGAGACGCTTGATGCCCGCCCCGGCCGCGCGGGCCGGTAGCGACGTCACATCGGCGTGATAGTCGATGACGTCGATCATGATCTCAGCCGCCGGCCGGCCGAGATCCGTCGCGGCTTTGATCATCGGGTCGAGCACGGTGCGCGACAGCGCGTCGTGGAGTAGGAGGTCTGCGCCTTTTGCCGCGGCGAACAGGCCGTCGGCGGCGTTGGTATCTCCGGAGATGACGACCGACCGGCCGCGATAATCGACCCGGTAGCCCACCGCAGGCTCGATGGGCGGATGCTCGACGGCGAACGACGTCACGGTGAGGAGGTCATCCTGCCACACCACCTCTCCCGGGTTGATCGGCTGCGCCCGCATCGGGCCAATCTCGGGAGGCAGTCGCGCTGCGCCGTGATGGGCCGTGCGGTAGCCGCGATCCAGCCCATAAGCAGCGTTGAATCCGTCCACCACCGACTGCACCCCGGTTGGGCCGTAAACATCGAGTGGAGCGGGTCGGCCCTGCACCCAGGAGGCCAGGTTCACGTCCGGCAGGGCGGCGATGTGATCCGAGTGGAAGTGCGTAAGGAAGACGCCGTTGATGCGCGCCATGGGCAGCCGAGCCTGGGCCATCCTGAGTGGCGAGCGTGCACCGACATCGAACAGAAAAAAGTGTTCGTTGGTGACCACCGCGATACAGGCCTGGGCGCGCTCGAGACCCCTGCCCAGCGGCGACGCGCTCCCGCAGACGATGACGCGTAGGCCGTCCAGACGTTCGGGCGTCCGTCCCAGAAAGGTAGTCGCAACACGCTTGGCGAGCGCATCCTGGGCAGCGGGCACGTTGAATAACACCGCAGCGGCCGCGCCGACTAACACGACCAGGGCGATCAGGAAATAGAGGAACTTCTTCATCATTCCCTATCCCCAGAATATCTGGAGGCTCTCCCCAGAATATCTGGAGGCTCTCCCCAAAATATCCGGAGGCACTTGACCACCGCGTCAAACATCATTAGCGTTATGCTAATCTTGCATCGGCAAGTATGACCGACGGCCGGTCCTCTTGCAAGCCAGGCCGGAGAAGGCGAGTCGATCGATGGCCACGAAGACGAAAGCGAAGACCAAGCAAAATCGGGCCGACACCGAGCGTCGACTCATCGATGCCGCCCTCGACCTGATTCGACGCAACGGCGTGCTGGCCGGTCTCAATCTCCGCGAGGTCGCCGATGGGGCTGGCGTCAATCGCGGCAACATCTACCACTACTTCGGCTCGAGACGGGAACTGCTGCGCGCGGCGATTACCCGTCGCTTCGAAGCGGTGATCGAATCTCTGTTGGCCGACCGGCGGGGCGTCTCCTTC
>JAAELY010000178.1 GCA_024226335.1 bacterium | reverse complement strand
GGTCATACCATCTGGATGTTCGCCGATACGGTGGCCGGGGCACGAGCCAGCGCGAACCTCTACGGGCTGATCGAGACGGCGAAGGCCAACGGACTCGAACCGAGCCGTTACCTGGCGCACCTGTTCGAGGTGCTGCCGACACTCACCTCGCTGGATCAACTCGATGCTCTGCTCCCGCAGAATCTCGATCGGGCCGCGCTCAACCCGGACTGACCGAGGATGCGGTTCGTCCACCGCTTACCAATGAACATCATCAAACTCATACAAAAGGAGTTTGGTGAAGAGAGCTGAACCGGTCCTGGTTCCGGGGCCCTCTCAACCGCATGGGCTAGCGACGATACACGACGGAGTTCAAGGACGAAGTGATCCCCCGGATCCCGCATCGAGGACATCCAGAGCAGAAGCGGCGGGATGTTGAGCCACAGCTTGTACAGGTGGGTCACGGCCGTCTGACCGAGCAAGGATGAACAGCACGCAGACGAGCTGCTTGAAGTGAAGAACGAGAACCTGAAGCATCCAGACGTCCAGCGGAAACGGAGCAAGTTCACATCTGCCCTTCGGTCCGGTCCCAGGATGCCAGGATGTCTCTCGCCGTGTCACGCGCGCCCGGCTCATCGAAGTGTCGCGACGCGTAGTCTACTGAGCGAAGCTCGGGGGTGAGAACCCAGTCGTACTTCTCCTCGATCTGATTCGCTGCCGTTGCGGCGAGTGCCTGTCCGGTGAGAACCTTGCCTCGTTCAACTCGTCCCAGCGCCTCCGCGATCGCCTCGGGAGCTGCCTTGCGGACACCGATCGCGATTCCTTCCATCCAGGCCGAAAGACCTAGAGAGTTGAGCTGCAGGCAGAGGGTGTGCATAACTCGATCCCCCCGCCACGGAAACAAGAGGACGGAGCCTCCTGCATCGACCATGCGCGTCTCCGCGAGATCCCAGCGCACGAACGCGTCGCGACCTTCGGTGAGGAGGCCCTTTGCTGCAGCATCGAGATAGATTGGCACCATCGAGGAGGAGTACATCCGGTACATCTCGGCCCGCACGCGATCGTGGATGTCGAAGCCCCCGCCGTCGAACTGAGGCGCCCGCCCGCCCCGCGCGGGCGTCAGTTCGATCACTCGAGCTTTCTCGTCGATGTCCCTTACCTCCCAACGTCGGCCGGCAAAGATCAGGTGGCTCCCTGGTATGAGCGGCTGGGTGATGGGCATCGTGCCGAGAGTCTTGCTGCCCGCAACCAAGCGATATTCGTCCGGAGTGACGAACGCAACATAGAAGGAGTAGTGATCGACGATAGGCTCGCCCCGATCGCCCAGGGTCAAGGCCCCATCGCTCGTCTGGCTCAGGATGTGTTGCTCGCCGAGGCAGTGGAGAAGCTGTCTGAACAGCTCTGCGTCAACGCCACGAAAGGGCCCTGACTTGCAGAGCGCCCCGTAGAGGTCCTTGGCCAGAACGCCCCCGTGCTGGGCGATGACGGAGAGGGTTTGCTGGACAAGCGTGGAAAGGTGCAGCTGCCGGGGCGCTGGCGGCTCGCACCACCCCGCCAGCAGGAGCTGCACCATCGCGATCGATTGGACGAGCTGCGCGCGGAGTTCGTCGATGAGCGTCGAGGTCTTCCCGATCTCTTCCTCGACGACGAATCCACGGAGCACGGACGGGTCGTCTGCAAGGCGTCCAGAGCGGCCGAGGCGCTGCCGCAGCGACGCGACGGAGGGAGGAGAGCCCACCTGGGCAATGCTCGTGACGCTCCCGATGTCGATACCGAGTTCGAGGGTGCTAGTGCACACGACCGAGGTCGGTCTGGAATTCTCCTTGATCCGGGATTCCGCTTCTTCTCTGATCTCTCGAGAAAGGTTCCCGTGATGCGCGAAGAACTCGTTGGGAACGTGCTCTTGCTCGCACAACCGACGAAGGCGATCGGTCAGCTCTTCGACCCTGCGCCGGCTGTTTGCGAAGACGAGGTTGTTCTGGCCGCGGAGGCTCTCGTACAGATCACCGACCAGGCGAGCGGCATCATCCTCGTCCGTGGCAGTCGATTGAGCGGCCCCGGAAGCCGGCGGCCGCGACTTGTACCCGCGCAGCTGCATTCGTAGCTCGCGGCCGTCGCCGTCTCCTTCGATCAACACGACGCCTTCTCCTGCTCCGGGCCGCAGGGCTTCAGCTGCTAATCGCATGTCGCCAAGGGTGGCCGAAAGGGCCACTCGCGGGACGCGCTTGCGGATAGCGAGCTCCATACGGTCCAAGAGAGACTGGAGCTGGCGGCCTCGTTCGGTACCAATGAAGCTGTGAAGCTCATCGACGACGACATGGGATAGGCCCGCAAAGATGGTGGGTATCTTCGTTCCACGCAGAACGAAGAAGGCTTCGAGAGATTCGGGCGTGATCAGCAGAACGCCCTTCCTGTTCTTGAGCAGCTTCTGCTTTCGGCTCTGCGGGACATCCCCGTGCCAGGGCGTGAGCGGCAGATCCACACGGTCGAAGAGCGAGGTTAGGCGGTTGGCCTGGTCGTTGATCAGGGCTTTCAGGGGACTGACGCAAAGGCACGCGATGCCTTCCGCTTCGCACGATGCGGCTCTTGAGGCGATTGGCAGGAAGGCCGCCTCGGTCTTACCACCCGCCGTAGGCGCAGAGATGATGACGTCCTCATCCCGGTCGAGGAGTTGCTGAGCGGCGCGCTCCTGCACCGGCCTGAGCGCCTTCCATCCCTGGTCCCAGATCCACCGTTGAACGCCAGGGTGGAAGCGATGGAAGACGGAGGAGGGCGCCGGATCAGAGCTGGAAGGAGGCGAGCCCATCGTCATCTTCGTCGGATGCTTCGATCGGTGCGAGATCGGGATTGCCCTCATCGGGAATCTCGACTGTTCCGACCAGTTGCTGCCAAGAAGCCTCGGGGTTCTGGGCGAGCACGGCAAGCAGGTTTACGAATTCCTTGATCGTATTGCGGGGTGTTCGGAAGTACGCCTCGCCGATGCGATTGGAGCAGTGCTTCATGAACGCATTGAGTGCGTCGTCGGGGACGAGGTAACTGGCTGGATCCCCGGCCGCATATACGTGGCGGATGTTCTGGAGCAGAACGTAGAGATCTTCGGGCGAGAGGTTGGCGAGACGCACCACAGGAGCGGTCATATCTACGAGCCCCTCCTGTGCGAATGAGTTGGTTGCGAGTCGTGATTCTAGCGCCTCGTAGCTGTAGAGCCCCTTTCGGGTGTCAAGCAGGAACTCAGGCGTTCCTCCGAGCACGAACCCAAGTCCCACCGCAGCGCCCTGCAGGCTGTCGTTCAGGATGCGAAGGATCTGCTCGTAGTTGGCGCTGCGCGCTCGCCCGCTCGGAAGTTTGTAGAGGTTGACCATCTCGTCGAGACAGACGAGGAAGCCGCTGTAACCGGCCAGGCGCACGAAGCGCGCCATCAACTTGAGATGGTCGTAGACGTTCGAGTCATCGACAATCGTACGGACGCCGAGTGCCTTGCGAGCATCCGTCTTTGTTGCGAACTCACCGCGCAGCCACCGGACGGCGCTTGACTTGAGGGTGTCGTCGCCAGTCTCGTGCCCGCGCCAATAGGCTGAGACCACCTCCGCGAAGTCGTACCCCCCGACCATTTCGGTGAGTGCCGCAAGTCGCTCCCGGATGATCGACTCTGCCGCGACCCCGTCTTTGCCGGCCTGGGATCGGGCGCTCGACACGAAACGCTCCACTACACTCTGCAGCGCCCCACCGTCAGGTTTCGATCGGGTGGCGATGCTGCGCATCAGTTCCTGATAGAGCGAGCGAGCCTGCCCGCCGCTTGCGTGCAGGCGTCGATCTGGATTGAGATCAGCGTGCGCGGTGACGAGCTTCTTCTGCAGGGCGATCGAGCGGACCAGGTTCAGGAAGAAAGTCTTTCCCGAGCCGTAGTCGCCGATCACGAGGCGGAAGCTCGCTCCGCCATCACCGATTCTATCGATGTCTCGGATCAGGGCCTTTACTTCGTCCGCGCGCCCGACTTGGATGTGGGCTTGGCCGATTCGCGGCGTGACACCCGCTCGGAGAGACTGGATGATCGCGTCACGAGTCCTCGGCCGGATCTTTGAGTCGGAAGTCATGTTTGCAGTTCGCTCAGTACGTCGAGATTCACTTCCACGGGGTCCTCTCCTTCCAGCAAGGCGTTGTCGGCTCGCTCGAAAGCTGCTTCGTTGAGCATCTCGCGGGCGCCATCGGCTAGCAGGTCGAAGGACTCGGCGAGTTCCTCGAACTCCGCACTGCTCAATTCAGATCGTCCGTCGAGGGCCAGCAGCAGGGCTGCATGTCGAGCATCGAGGCCGGCGACTGTGTTCGATGTGACAGGGGCTAGCTCCCCCCTACCGGCTTCCGCGGGCTCGTCTTCGAACACCTCGGCTAGCACCTGTGAGATTGCCACGGTCTCGGCCAACGTACGTTGCACGCGGTCCATGTCCAGCTTGAAGCCACTTGGGGGAACAGATTCCGCTGACGGAGGCTCGGGAATCGCGCGTCCGCTCGGGCCAACCACCTGCGGACGCACTCTCAGTGGGCCTTCAGCTGGGCGCCAGCTGTCGCTGACCTGGAGCGAGTGGACGTCGCCGTAGGCCTGATCCGGGTCGAACCCGAGCAGACCATAGATTTTCGTGAGCGTTCGGATTTCCCCGCGATCGATTACACCGTCAGCGGCCGCCGTTGCCATCGCGAACTCCGCGAGCAGCCGGCGGCTTGCGGAGTCGACGCCTTCCAGTCTGCTCTTGATTCCGGCGGCACTGGGTTGCTCAACGAGCAGCCACATCAGGTGGGCGCGCAAGCGACGCACCTCGTCGGGATCGAGGCTCATCGACCGCTCGAGTTGCTCTTCGAGGTGGCGCTCCTCGGCATCGCCAACCGATCCGTCACTGGCGGCCACAAGCGCCGCGAGATGCAGTAACAACGTCGATGCGCGGTAGGCCGGCGAAGCGGCGGCG
This sequence comes from bacterium, assembly GCA_024226335.1. Lineage (NCBI taxonomy): Bacteria > bacterium. Next base: position 2,594 of record JAAELY010000178.1, on the reverse strand, counting down.
ATTCGTTCGGAGCCGAGTGGAAACAGGACGACCTTCTGACCTTCCCGGATGCTGCCGCCTCCGAAGCGCGGATCGGGCTCGATGCCAAATCCGAGTGATTCGAGTGCCCGTGCGAAGCTCCCAAGCTCCCGCTTGCTCATGCGGTCGGCGCGCGCGCAGTCCCAGTGTGCCATGAGGTCTGAGGCAGGAACCGCTGCTCCATCCCCATCGCCCAGGCTTGCCTCGACCCAGCGCTGCAGGCGTTCGGAGGCAGGACTCTTTCGGACTTCGGCGAGTTCGGGCGGGAGAAGTGCCCTCCCTTCCAGGGTACGCGCCTTCTCAGGGCTCCGACCGACGAGACGGCTGTATGCGTCGAGTTCCGACATCGCCGCCTCTGCGATCTCCTGCAGCGGTCGAATCGGCACCTTGAGCGCGGCTATGTCCGGAATATGCTCAAACGGAACCTCAACCTCGTCGCCGAACGATGCGCTCGCAGGTCGATGCGAGATCTTCAGCCGGCGTTTGTTTGGCTTGAGCAGCATCCCTTGTCCGAACTTCTCGCGGTAGCGGTGACAGAAGAGATGCCTGAACTCTTCTGGGCAGCGTCGGGCGGGTGTGCGGAGGCGGGTCTCGGGGTGGCCGGTGACCCAGGCGAGCGCCCAATCGGCAGGGATGGGCTCCCCGGCGGCCACGAGTTGACCAACAGCTAAGCGAACGTCCGCCGGAAGCTCGCTCCCAGGTCTGTCGAAGGATGGAGGGCGCTCGCAAGCGCGTCCATCTGACCAGAGCGACTGCGCGATCTGTAGCAGTGACGAGCTGTAGCTGGCGAACGAGCCATTCGCGCCGTAGAGCGAACGCAGGCGCGCTACCTCGGCGATCAGGCTTGGGGCCTCGCTCCGGCGCTCCGGAAGGTGTCGCAGATCGAAGAGGAGCCTCCTTTCGAGCCCGTAGAAAAAGAGAAAGACGTAGCCGATGTCGGCGTCCGGATCGCACCGCCCACCGGCCAACCACTCGAGATAGGCAGCACGCGATTCGGGTGAGATCCGACCGTAAGACGGCCAGTAGCCAAGGTTCTCGCTCGCCTGGTCGATGCGGCCGCGGGAGACATTCAGTGTGGGGTCGATCAGAGCGGGTTCGTGGTCTTGCCAGCCCCCGATCGGTGGCAGGTCCGGGCCCACATAGACCATTCCATCCGCGATGAGGGTAGCCGCCACCGTAACTGCTGAGCCAGGCGAGAACCAGCGGCGGTCACCTGCTTTCGCAAGCTTGGCCGGTTCGAGGCGCGGCCGCCGCGAGGGCGAGAAATCCGTTTGCGAGTCAGCACCGATGGTGATCGTCACTCGTCTGTCGCTCGAGCGAGGGGTCCTCGGAGAATTTGGGTTCGATCGCGAGGTAGCTCTGACCGCTCCGTAGATGAGCAATACGATGAGCATGAGTAGGAAGAGGCTGCTCATCGTTGCGATCTATATAGCGGCAAATCTTCGCCCCCGGAGCCTTGTGCTCGCTGAACAGTTTAGACCGCAAACCGCATCTACGGAACTGACTCCCCATCGGTCTCGACACTAAGCGCCCCGGAAGGGACCCTGCTATCCGCGTAGATCCGATCGCTCCATTATCCTCAAATCTGATGGAGTATTCTTGTGTCCCTCCGCCAGATGGGCTGCGACCAGGCGATTCCCTCGGACACCAGTTTTGGTTCGGGGCGCCCTCTGGGACCATGGGGCCGTCACGGACGCCGATGCGTGCTCGGATTCGGCACGTCAAGCGGTGGCGACAAGTGGGCGACAAGAATTCACCCATCAGAGTCTTTGTCTTTCGGTGACTTAGGCTCGTCGGACGCGGGTTCGATTCCCGCCGCCTCCACCACTAACATCCCGGAGTGTCGGGGCTTCTCGGGTCGCGCGATCCGCTGCGACTCACGGCCGACTCGCCCCTACCCGGGCTACTTGCGTCGCCGCATCATGTCTTTGAGGTAGGGGAGCGAGTCCATTTCGCCCTCCTTGGCGTTGCCGAGCCTCGTCCGGGCGATCCGGGGCGAGTCCGACACGCAGGTCGAAGGGCTCCGACGCCGGGAGGCCGCAGTACTCGTCGTCGCAACTCTGGAAGCGCACCCTGCCGGTGAGGGAGAGCTTGGTGCCTGATGCAGATGCATCCGAGGTACACGAAACCGAGGAAGTTCTCGGCATGGCGCTCGTAGCGGGTGACGAGTCGCCGGTAGTTCTGAAGCCACGCCAACAGTCGCTCGACCCGCCAGCGGGGGGGCATCCGGCGAAGCGGACGACCATCCTGAGTCTACGCGCGCCTGCGGTTGCTGCGGTGCCTCCCCCGACCTGCTCCGGCGTGACGGCAAGGACTTGTGGCTGTCGAGCGCCCGAGCCCATGTCAGCCAGAACGACCATTCCTCAGCGCTCGCGCGGTCGAAGTCCCGAACGGACGTCCCGTACCAGTAGGAGAAGTGAGCGTGCGGGTCGCTCTCTGGCCTTGCCCCGATTCCGTAGACACTTTCACTGTACCGTAGGCCCAGGACTTTCCTGGCCTCTTCCTGTTTCGATTCCCGCGTTGTTCAGTTCGAACTCCAGCGGGCTTTGGTAGTCCAGCGACGAATGCCGCCGACG
>JAAELY010000177.1 GCA_024226335.1 bacterium | reverse complement strand
ATTTTCAGTTCATAACCACCCCGCGGATCGACCCGACGAACAACGTGGCCGAGCAGGCCATCCGCTTCATCGTCATCGACCGTCACGTCACCCAGGGGACGCGGAGCCCCAGGGGCCGAAAAAGCAACGAGCGGCTGTGGACCGTGGTCGCGACCTGCTCGATTCAAGGCCGATCCGCTTTTGAGTTCATTCGCACCGCGCTTCACGCACTCTGGTATGACGAGCCGGCTCCGTCGCTGCTGCCCATACCAACGTGACCAGATGTGCCTGGGGTGGCCCTCCTGCTTCCAGGCACCGATTCCGTCCCCCGCGTCCTTCCCTGAACAACGACCTTCGATGAGCCTTGCCGCCCCTGGACACGCCGACGCAGTGGCGTACCAAGGATCCGGATCATGCCGGGTAGCGGTCACCCAGCGGTCCAGTGTCTTGCTTGAAGCAGAACCCATCGCGTGATCGACTGTTTCTGCCTAGGCTGTTGATTCTGGGCGATTCGAGGTGATTCTCTCTCATGCACGATCCGTGTCGCCAGAAAGAAGGATCCTGGCTTCGTCCCCAGCTCCGTGGCACAAGAGCCCCAGCACCGAGCGCGCGTGGGCAACTTGTCGCGCGCGCTACCAGGCGACCGCGAGTTCCTCGCAGCGACAAGTTACCCACCCTACGGCGGGTCCGGTGGTGAACGCCTCTCAAGAACATTGCCCGAAGAGCCATAGAAGTAGCATGAAGGCGAGTTGGGTACCAGACGACAGAATTAACAGCCTAGCCGTTGCCGTTCGCCCGTGCGGCTGTTCACGAAGCCGACTGCTTGAATATGCGAACTTATAGGCAGGGGCACTAGGCTGTTGACTTTCCGGTGGATGTGCCAATATTT
>JAAELY010000176.1 GCA_024226335.1 bacterium | reverse complement strand
GTTGCTGCACTCGCCGATTGCAGCGACCCCTGATCTGGTCCGCGAGGTAAAGGCGCTCGGCCCTGTTGCATACATAGTCGCCCCCAACCGACTCCATCATCTCTTCATCAGTGAGTGGCAGCGCGCCTGTCCGGACGCATTGCTCTACGTTGCCCCGGGGCTCGATACCAAGCGTGCTGACCTGGCGTTTGAAGGAGTGCTTGGTGACGAACCCGAACCTGGCTGGAAGGACGTGGTTGACCAGGTCCTTATCGGTGGCTTTCCGTTCGCGAACGAGGTTGTCTTCTTCCACCGGCCCAGCGCCACTCTGATCGCGACCGACCTGGCCTTTAACATCGGTGCCAGCAGTCCGCCGCTGACCCGGGCTGCTTTCCGGTTGGCGAGAACGTACGGGAGGCTTGCTCCAACACTCCTCGAGCGGCTCCTGGTGCGCGATCGGGCGGCCTTTCGCAACTCATTGGAGCGAATTCTGGGATGGCCGTTCGACCGGATCATCGTCGCACATGGCGAGGTATCCGAGAATGGCGGCCGCGAAGAACTCGTCCGCGGCTACTCGTGGATTCTGGGCGGGGGCGCGCCGTCTGGTTTGGGCGTGAAGACGGACTCCGAATAGCAGCATCCACTTTTCACTGTACCCTGGGTACACAACCTCTAGATTATTAGGCGGTGGAGCGTGACTCTCGAGGATCTGGGAAATGCTGGTGAGTTTGTAGGGGCCATCGCAGTCCTCGTTTCACTGGTCTACCTGGCACTGCAGATTCGTCACAACACGATGACGGTTCGCGCGGGAACATCGGCGGCAATTTCGGAGTCGCTAGCGCGAGTAACGGAAATGCTTGGCGCCGACCCGCAGATCGCGCGCGTCTACATGCTGGGCCTGGCCGGAGACTCTGAACTCAGTCCCGAAGAGCGACTTCAGTTCAACTTCCTGTTTGCAACCTATTTTCGCCGCGTGGAGAACGCCTACTACCAACAGCTGCGCGGCTTCGTCGATTCGGAGCATTGGCAGACAACAGAACGAACACTCTCTTCGAGCATGAGAACGCCGGGTGCAAGGGGCCAGTGGGAGAGATCCCGAAGCGCCTATAGTGATCCGTTCGCTGCGTACGTAGACCGCATTCTCGTGGAGGGAGGCACGAACTCAGCTGCCACTCAACAAGCCGTTGAACCGGGCGCGGAATAGCGAGGCTCAGGTGACGGGCGTGCTGTTCTGGCATCGACTTTTCGTGATTCGGTCGAACCCGGTGGCGGGATGCCTGCAGACAGCCAGGCGTTCCCGAATTCGGTAGCCTTCTTCCGTCGGGACTCTGTGGCATCACGCTGACGGTCGGCGCTGTCTGTTGCAGCTTTTGCCCGAACCCTTTGGAAGCAACAGTGGATCAACGTGAGATCCTAATGACGTTCTCCGAGTTGGCGCTCGCGCTGGGCGGATTCACCGGCATTGTCCTGGCACTGCGCTCCCGCGGCGGCGGCGGACCCGGCCTTCCAAGACCTCTTTTGGTGACGCTTCTGATGATCGTCTTCGGAGCGGCCATCATCCCAGTCATATGTGTAGCTGTGCTCAACTTTTGCGCCGACCCATCGGTCGCCTGGCGGATTGGAAGTCTGCTCCTGGTGGCCACGGCCGTTGTGTGGTTCGGCGCCGTGGTACCGCAAATGGAACGGACGCGGGAGCCCTCTAGCGGGCCTGGGTGGTTCGGCGTGTTCATCTACTGTATCTCCGCTGCAAATGGCCTGGCCCAGACCGTCAACGTCTTCGGCGTATTCCCAGCTCACGAATTTGCCATTTTGTTCGCCGGCCTGACGTGGTACTTCGCCTCAGGTGCAGTTGCGTTTTCTCGCACCCTCATTTTCGAAGAAGCGGAATAGCTTGTCCTTGAACCACGTTTGGAACCGGATATATGCAGATCGCAAGAAGCTTGAAGCGGGCCGAGGATCGGGTGTACGCTGATGCCTGGTGAGTTCCCATCTCTCTTGGAGGTACTACCATGAGTCCTGACGAAATGGAGAAGAAGGCCATACAGCTGATGAAGGACTCGTTCCACTGAAGCCAGGCTGTTCTGTCCGTGGGACAGGAGAAGCTGGGCGTCGATGATCCGGACGTCATCAAGGCCGTCGGGCTGTTCGGTGGCGGAATCGCGGGAACCGGGAGTGTCTGCGGTGCAATGCTGGGAGGAATCGCCTGCATCTCCAGCCAGTACAGTCGAGGAAGGCTATCCGAGAAGGAATCCCCCGCGATGTTCAAGCTGGGGCACAAGCTCGATAAGGCTTTCGAGGAAATCACGCAGGAATTCGGTGGAAAAGACTGCTCTGACATCGCGCGTGTTGACTGGCAGGACATGAGCCAGGTGAAGGCGTTTTACCAGGCGAGCGACAGTAGACGGAAGTACTGCCAGCAAGTGGTGGGCCAGACCGCCCGCGCGCTCGGCAGGATCATCGAAGAGGAAGCGGAATAGGGCCTGGATCAAAGGACTACCCGCATGCATTCAGACAGTGCAGAAGCATACGATCTTCCGGCCCGCGTGCAGACCTACGATGCCGATATGGACATCATGCATCCTCTGCGCTGGAAGATGATCGATGTTGCCTTGGAGGTTCTTCCGTTCCATCAGACGCAGTCCTTGAGGGCTCTCGATCTCGGAACTGGAACAGGCGTTTTTTCGAAGCGATTCCTGGAGGCGTACCCAGATTCAGAAGTGGTCGCGATCGACGGTGCGGCTTCTATGATGGAACTTGCAAAAGCCAGACTCGGTGCTCTTGGCCAGCGTGTCGAGTGGGTCCTTTCCGACTTTCAATCCATGCCCGCGACGCTCCTGAAGCCCAATACTTTCGACGTCGCCTTTTCGTCTTATGCGCTTCACCATCTGGATGCTCTGGAGAAACGGGCCGTCCTGAATTCGATCGTCCAGTCGATCAAACCGGGGGGTTGGTTCTTGAATGCGGATATCGTGGTAGCCGCGGCCCCAGCTGTGGAGCAGCGAATTCAGGAGATCCGTATCAATTCCGTAACCGATCGTGCCCCGGCGAAGGACGAGCGTTTCAGCAGCACAGACGCCACCCGGCAGTACCTCGGCGAGCTTGAAGCGCAGGAACAGGACCAACCGCAGACGCTGGATGAGGATCTTCGAATCCTTCGTGAATCCGGATTATCCAACTCCGAAGTGTTCTGGAGAGAGTATCGCGAGGCCGTGATCGGCGGTTCGAAGGCAAGCTCGTAGCTAGCTGCTGAATGCCGATCCGCTGGACTGCGAAATGATGTCATGAGCCAGTTCGAATACGTAGCGATCGCAGTCTCGCTGATTCTCTCCCTGGGCGTGGCTCGGATTCTCAACGGGATTTCACACGCTCTCAATGGAGAGCATCATTACTGGGTACATACTTCCTGGGTCCTCGTATCGCTGGCCAACTTCGCGATCTACTGGTGGTCATTCTGGGACGCAAGGAATGTAGCCTCATGGCATCTCGGATCGTTTCTTGCGGTCCTGGTCTATCCCGCCTTGCTCTACATCGGGGCTGCACTACTCGTTCCGGGTGATTCCGAGTCGCAAGCGGGATTTTCGAGACTCGCTCTCCCACCGCAATACCGTTCGGCCTTTTCTGGGCGGTGATCTACTCGGTCGGTCTGGTATCGAAAGACGAGCGGACACATCGGATTCTTGCAGTCGCCGCAGTCGTGTGTTTCCTTGCCATGCACGCTCGGGCCATCTTCACCGGTCTGAGCTGAGCGCCGCTGGCTCGATGCGCGCGATCTGTTGCGGCTGAAATCCAATCCGTTAGGCAAGAGCAGACGAGCCGTCCCCTGATCGGGATAGATCCGAATCTTCTTTCACCAGATAGCGGGAATTGAGGAGGAGCGTTTTTGGAAAAGCCTGCATTCAGCTTTGGTGACCAGTCGGTGGCTGCGGCCTACGACGACATCCTGGTACCCATCCTCTTCGAACCTTGGGCAGCCCGACTCGTCGACGAGTTTCGGCCGTGGAATGGCTTATGCGTTCTGGACCTGGCGACGGGGACCGGCATCGTTGCGGCCGAACTGGCGAAACACGTCGGTCCTGAGGGGAAGGTAATCGGCGCCGACATCAACGCTGAGATGCTCAGCTTGGCCCGACACAGATGCACCGGTGCTCGCTCACCTGTCGAGTTCATCGAATCACCAGCTCATCCGCTGGCGATTCCAGACGAGTCCGTCGACGTGGTCGTTTGTCAGCAGGGATTCCAGTTCTTTCCCGATAAGTCCGCCGCAGCCGAAGAGATGGCCAGAGTTCTGCGAAAACGCGGAAAGGTCATCTTGGCGACATGGCGCCCGGTGGCGGAGTGCGAGTTCTTTGGGAAAGTCTGTGAAGCTCTCGAATCGATCGACGAAGCGGAACTAACCCACTCCATGCGAGTTCCATTTGATTTCATGCCAGAGTCTGAGCTGAGTCAGCATTTCGAAGCAACCGGATTCCAGGGCGTCCGCATCACTCAGGAACGGCTTCCCTTCACCGTGGATGGGGGCATGCGACACGCGCTAGAAGCGGCCTATTCCACGCCGATCGGACCAAGACTTCGCGGTTTGCCCGAGGAGACGCAGCTCGGTTTTCGCGAAACTCTCACGACCCTGCTTGCGAATTTGAGCAGCGATGGCACGACCATGGGGCGAATGGTGTCGAATGTATTGTGTGCCGACGCGCCGAGCTGACGCGGTGATCGGCATCTCATGACGCTGCGCGGCGCGCACCAGACTTCGACGATGTCCTCTCAGGGCACCTAGCCCAGCCCTCTTGTGTGACGGCGGAGGTCCAGCATGAACGTCCGAGTTGCGGAGATCGCAGATATCGATTCCGAACCCCAACTGGCCTCGGTTGCTTTCCGGTGGAAGACCTCGGGAGAGGATCGGATTCGGTCAGCAATATGGCTGGCCGTGATCTATCTCTGCCTAATGTCCGTGGAATTCTTCGCCATTCTGGCGCAGAATGATCCTTTGGGATTCGTAGTGCCGTGAATAGCCGCTTCCCCTCTCCTTTCAATCTATCTGGTGAGAAACGATGTCAACCGGTACTTGCTTGTGTGGAACCTTCCAGTTCAGCGTGACCGGAACCTTTGGGGACGTGCGTTATTGTCATTGCAATCAGTGTCGGCGCGGAAATGGGACTGCGTTTTCAGCAAATGCCAGGGTCCACAGATCTCAATGGACGTTCGAAGGACCGAAAGACGAGATTTCCGAGTTTGAACATCAGCCGGGGAAGTTCAAGGCGTTTTGTTCCACGTGTGGATCCCCTCTCTATGCTCGATCATCCCAAGACCCCGACGATATTCGGGTCAGGCTCGGGGGGTTTGCGGGGAATCTCGATGTGAACATCACGGGGCACGTCTGGACATCCTGCAAATCGACCTGGTACTCCATTGAGGATTCGATTCCCTGCCATCCTGAAGCCATCACCCGACTCGAGAGTTGAACTAACTGAAGCCTGTTGAATTCCGAAGCTGCAACTCGGTTCGCGGGGACTACGCCGATGCCAATTCAATGCCTGCTCTGGGACTTCGGTGACACGCTCTGCGACGAGCTTTCACTTTGGCGTGTGAGCCCCGATTGGATGGCCGTCTACCATTCGTTCGACGACGGGATCGGCGCCGCTTGGAATCTGGGCGACCTCGACACGCGCGGCTTCGTTGCCGAGTTGGCCCAACGCATGCCACTTACCGAAGTGGAGATCCTCGCGCATCTGAAGCGGGTTGATCTGTTCGAGTTCTTCCCCTTCACCTACGCGTTCTTTCGCGCTCGTCATCTTCCGCAGGCCATCGTAACGGTCAATCCCACACTATTCACCGAGGTAATCGTGCCAGGTTGCGCCTTCGAAGTAGTAGTCGAAGCGATCGTCGTGTCGGGACAAGAGAAGACGATCGACAAAGGAGAACTCTGTACCCGGGCTCTCGAGAGGATGAGCCTCGGCTGTGGTCCTTCAGATGCATTGTTGATCGACAACAAGCAAGCCAACCTGGACGCATGGAAAGAACGCGGTGGTGTCGGGTATCTGTACACGACAGATGGTGCGTTTCGGCAGGATGTAGAGGATGGGATCGATGGACTCATACGGGGTTAGAGGTCAATACGGAAGCTCGCAGAACGACATTTTTGCGAGGCGGACCTTCGAACCCGGAAATCAAGTGAGCGCTATGCTCTCTGCTAACATCCCTTTTCAGTTCGACGATCCAGGCGACGGATCCCCGCCGTCCTTCGTCAGAGCGTTGGTCGGCGGGTAAAGTGGCATACGAGAATTTTCTCCTGACTCTTTCGGAAATCTCGATCGCTGTCGCTGGATTCAGTGGGGTCGTCGGAGTCTTCGGTGTGGACCGTTCCTCGGATTCTTCGGCGATCAACTGGCATCGGGTTCGGAACCTCGGAGAACTGGGAGTGCTGATTGCCGGACTCTGCCTGTTCCCGTTGTTTCTCGTCGAAGCCGGGCTCCCTTTCCCCTGGCGGATCGCCAGCGGAGTCTTCGCCGCATCCTGGCTTGTAATCAATCTCACGGCTGCTCGACGCCTGGTCCGTCTCGCCGCCTCCGGGAGATATCAGCGTGACGCGGTCTACTACGTCGGATGGAGTTTTGTCTGGCTCGCCTATCCGCCCCTGATCGCAAGCACGCTCGGAGTGCTCGGCAACAGCGCCACGGTCTACGTAGCCTGCCTTGCTTCCCCGCTCTTCGTCCTCGTGATGTCGTTCATCCGCCTGGTCGCATCTCTGTCGGGACCGACGGATTCTGAGACGTAGCCGGCTCCGGGGCTTGGACCCGGATGGATCAGGCCGCTTTGGAGCTGCAGTTCAACTCGAGGATTCCCATGCGCTGGTACGACATTTTTTCCCGGTTCTACGACGCGTCGCTGGAATCGCTCTATCGCCCCTATCGGCTTCAAGCAACCGAGGCACTGCGACTCTCTGCAGGATCGACGGTGCTCCTACCGGCTTGCGTCCGGACAGGATCTTCAAAACATGGTTGCGGGAGTGGGACCAGAAGGACGGGTGATCGGTGTTGATCCGTCGCAAGGAATGCTGGAGCGAGCCCGACAGACTGATGTACTCCCTGGCCCTGTGCGTCATTCCCGAGTGGGAGAGCGTGTTCGAAGCTACCTGGGATCTACTATGATCGCTCGGGCAGACCTGTACCGCAGAGTCTGGGAGCCCATGGAACGGCTTGGAATCGAGTTCGAACAGACGTATCTGGACGGCTCGCCCCACATCCACAGGGGCCGCTGCATGCTGGCGTCGGCAACCAAGCCCAGTTGAACGACAATGCGTCGGAGATGCGGTAGCGCGATGCTTGGCATCGAGAGTACACGCCGGGAGATGTAGAGATGAAAATCAGACAGACGGGTCACCGGTACATGGACATCATCAAGACCTACTACCAGGGCTGTAACACGGCCGATGTCGAACTCATGATGTCTACCTTCGCCGACGATGTAGTCCACTACTTCGTGGATCACGGCCAGGTTGCGGGTGCGCAAGCTCTAGCCAGCTACTGGAGCAAGATTGGCCCCCGGACTCAGGCGCACTGGACGCTGGACCACTGCATCGTGCAAGAACCGGAAGCGGTCATCGAATGGACGATGCAATGGACTCCGAAGCAGACCGGAACGCCTGAGCTCCTGCGAGGCGCCGAGTGGTACCTCTTCGACGGAGCCGACAAGATCCTGGAGATCCGCTCCTACCACAACAACTTCTATCTGCAGGACCCGGCCAACCGCGAATTGCGCGACTTCGAATACGAAAAGCGCGGCTATCGCAGTTGAGTTTCGAAGATCGATCCATCAGGTGACACGAGGTAGACGATGCGTATCGCACTCTTCTCCGATATTCACGGCAACGATGTGGCACTCGAGGCGGTGCTGAATCACATCGAGCACTCTGGAGGTGTCGACGAGTACTGGGTTCTCGGAGATCTCGTCGCGTTGGGTCCGGCCCCAGAACGTGTTCTGGAGAGACTCGCCGATCTGCCCACCACGCGAATCATCCGCGGAAACACCGACCGCTACGTGTTCTCAGGAGAAGATCGGCCTCCACCTTCGATTGAAGAGGCCTCGCGAGACGCGGCGAAACTTCCAGCCCTCGTGGAATGCGCGGGGAGCTTCGCGTGGACCCAGGGTCGCCTGAGCGCAACGGATTGGATCGCGTGGCTCGAGCAACTCCCGCTGGAAATCCGGAAAGAACTTCCGGACGGAACTCGCGCGCTAGGCATCCACGCGTCACCGGGAAGCGACGATGGGCGCGGTGTTCTCGCGGGCAGCTCCGACGACGAACTTCTCGCGATCGTTGACGGCTGCGAGGCGGATCTGGTGTTCGGCGGTCACCACCACGTGCCGCTTGACGTGAGAATCGATCCGTTCCACCTGGTGAATCTGGGAAGCGTGAGCAACCCGTCCGCTCCCGACCTGCGAGCGAGCTATGTGGTTCTCGATTGCACCCGAAATGATTATGCTGTGAAGCATCAACGTGTGGACTACGATCGAGATGCGGTCATCGAACAGATGCGGAAACTGCGCCACCCGGGTTCGAGCTATATCATCGCTCACCTGAGCGGTGAACGTTCTGCTTGATCGACTGTACCGGGAGGGCTTGCTCCATCTGGAATCCCGCGATGGGGACGAACGACTTCGCTTCCGAGTGCTCCTCGAACCGACGTTTTTCAAATTCGCGGAAGGCCTCTGTCCAGCCCAATCCGGCCAGGATTCGACCTGAAGCGTCCCCCGACAACCTCTTTTCGAGGCAAGTCGTAAGCAGGATGGCCGCATAACGAAGTGAATGACCTATCCTGCACACTAGATTCCCGCATTTCCTCAGGTTTCCGTCATTTCCCTAAAGAGTCGCTGCTGTCGCGTCGAAGAGTTCTCCAGAGAGTTCCTGGAGAAGATTAGATGGAAATCAGTGGCGTACAGAGTCGAGCAATCCGACCCAGCAACACGCAGAAGTCCGACGCACAGGGCGGCGCAGATGCGAAAGCAGTGGATTCGGGGCACGCTAGAAAAGAAGATGTTCAGATTTCTTCGGCAGCGATGGAGGAAGCCGATGCCCGTCGCGAGGCACGAATCCTAGAACAGGCGCGGGCCGAGTCCGGAGAAAAGGCTCGAGCGCGACTCGAGGATCGAACTGAAGCCCAGCGGGAAGCCCGACAGGCGGCGCGCACCGCCGAGATGAATGCGCGTGAGTTTGTAGAACCGGGAAAGACCCTGGCCGTTCGCTTTGGTCCCTCGCCCGTCCAGATGGGAGGCGAAGGTCTGACCAGCTCTGATTCCGCACTGCGCGATGGACTTCACCAGCGCTCGCTGCCGCGTGTGAGCGAGTTGCTGCAAAATAGCAATGAACGGCAAGCCGCCGCTGAGAGTCCTGGAGTGAAGGGAAGTCCGGAGACCGAAGCGCTACCGCTGCCGGGCAGTGGCTCCAATTCAGACCAGGAAGAATTGGCCCTCAGGATCATCGGTGACGGTGAGGCGGAGTTCACCGAAGCCGTGCAGGCCTTGAGCGACGCGAACCCGGAGATCGAAGCCCAGAAGAGTTCCACCACACTCGAGCCTCAGCAGATGGTCCTACCCGGATCGTCTGAATCGGATGCCGCGAAGGCCGCTATATCGGGCGAAGCCAATGAGACTCGCGAGGTCCAGGACCTGGAACTCGGAACCGATAGCGCCGATCTGCTGAACGCGAGCGCAAACGCATCCGCCACCGGGGGTGCGCAGAACGCCAAGAGCGAACAGCTGAACCGGACCGAGCTCCCGGGTAGTGGCGGTGGGAGCGACGAGACCGCCAAGCTAATGGGACAGGCGGCCGCGAGTCAGGTCTCGACTTCCGAGCCAATGCCCGAAGATTCGCTCATTACTGGTCACATGGATAAGAGCCCGGGCAAGGAGTCCGCAGCGTAAACCAGAACACGGCCCCCCGATCGGGCTCCGATTCGACCCAGATCCGACCGCCGTGGCGCTCCACGATCCGGCGACAGATCGCGAGTCCGGCGCCGGTCCCCGGACGCTCGCTGCCGTGCAGGCGACGGAACATCCCAAAGATGTTCTCGTGGTGTTCCGGCGCAATTCCTATCCCGTTGTCGCGCACCCAGAAGACCGGCTCGTCTTCCCTGATTTCACCACCGACCTCGACTTTCAGCGGCTCCTGAGCGCGGAAGCGAACCGCATTCGCGATCAGGTTCTGGAACACGCGACCGAGCTGGATGCGATCGGCGTCCACGATCGGCAGAAGGTCCACGTCGACCTGGGCTTCGGCCTCTTCGAGTACGCTGCGCAGATTCGACAGCGCCCACTCGACGGACGCGAGTGCATCGCCCCGCTCCAGCGTCAAGGCGCTGCGACCAGCACTGGAGTAATCCAGTAGATCGCGCACCAGATCCTGCCCGTGCTCCGCCACGGCGAGGGCCTGCTGGCGCATCGCATCCAGATTCACTTCATCGAGCTGCTTGAGCACGTACTCGAGATTGCGCAGCGGTTCCTGTAGATCGTGTGCGGTCGCGTGGGTCAGCTCATCGAGTTCGCCGTTGAGCGAGCGCAGTCGCTCGATTTCCGCGCGGGCTTCTTCTCGGGAGCGCACCAGGTCGTCGACTTCAAACGACGAGCCCACGAAGCCTTCAAATTCGCCCTGGGCATTTGCGCACGGCGTCCCGCCATGGCGTACCCAGACGTCTGCTCGCGCGGCGGTGCGCATGCGCACGTCCACCTGGAAAGCGGCCTGCTCGTCCAGCGCCCTGGCGTAGGTCTCGAGCCAATTCGGAAGATCATCGTCGTGAATGATCTCGAACCAGCCAGAGCCGAAGTCTTCCTGTTCGGTTCTCCCGGTGAAAAGAGAAAAGCGGCGGGTGAAATGCGTGAAACGGCCGCGCGCATCCGTCTTCCACAACATGGCCGGTGCGAGTCGCGCGCTGCTTGGCTGGCCCGCAGCCGGGACAGGTTCGGGTTTCGCGTCGCTCTGTTCGCCGCTCTGGAAATCGGCTCGGACATCCGGAGGCATTTCGAGGGGCGTTCCCAGTAGCGCACCCAGATGTTCGTCAAAAGCCTCAGCGGTCACGTGCTTGTGCTCGGCAACCACACTGTGCCCAAGTTCGCGCCCCCGCTTGGCACTCTTTCGATCTCCGGATCGAACCAGCAAGAAGAAAGGCAGGTCGCGACCGCGCGAGCGCAAACCGCGTAACACGTCGAGTCCGGCGGGCCCGCGGGTGCTCAGCTGGAACAGAACCGCGCCGCAGCTCGGCCCCTCCACCCGCTCCGCCAGGGCGCCCAGAGACGCCACGGTTTCGAAACGAGCGCTTCCGGAGATCTCCCAGCGCTCGATCGCCTCCGCAATCAGGGCGTCTTCGGGCAGCGAAGCCGGATAGATCAGCACCGTCGGTCGCTGGGCGAACCCTCGCCGCCGACCGACCCCCTCATTGGTCGATTTCTCCCCCACGCCGCGAAGTTAGTAGAATCACATGCATGTGGAAATGGAAGGAAGCCGGATCTCCGTATCCCGGGAGTGCCGAAGGCACCGGGTTCTGGCCGGATCACACGATCGGGATCGCTACCTGTCACCCACCTTTTTCCTGAGAGGAGAACTCTGTATGGGACGCTTGGAAGGAAAGACTGCTCTGATCTCGGGCGCGGCCTCGGGAATCGGCCTGGCCTGTGCGCAGCGCTTCGCGGCCGAAGGCGCATCGATCGTCGGGCTCGATCTGCAGAAACCGATCGACGGGGCCGCCTGGAAACAGGTCGAATCCGCGGCACCGAAGGTGCTGTTCCGCGAGGGTATCGACGTGCGCGACGAACCCGCCGTAGCCCGTGCCTGCAAGGATGCGATCGAGCACTGCGGACGCATCGACATCCTGGTCAACGCAGCCGGCGTGGGGGGTGGCGCGCCGTGTCACGCACTCGAAACATCGGAATGGGACCGCGTCGTCGACATCAATCTCAAGGGTTCTTTCCTGGTATCCAAGCACGTAATCCCACAAATGCTCGAACAGAAATCCGGCAGCATCGTGCACCTGGCCAGTGTCGAAGGCATCGAAGGTCTGAGTGGCTCCCTGCCTTATAACGCTTCGAAAGGTGGCGTCGTCCTGATGACCAAGACCATGGCGATCGACTACGGGACCCAGGGCATTCGCGTGAACTGCCTGTGTCCGGGCCTGATCGAGACTCCCCTGACCGCGGTCCTGCGAGACGTCCCGCAGCTTCAGAAAATCGGAAATCAGATGCGCGATTTTCACGCCATGCGCAGGGGTGGCCGGCCCGAAGAAGTCGCCGCTGCAGCCCTGTTCCTGGCTTCGGACGAAGCCTCGTTCGTCACGGGTTCATCCCTGGTCGTCGACGGCGGCTGGACCGCGGGACGCCGTGTTTCGATGGAGGATGCGTCATGAACTGGTTGGAATTCGAAAACTCGTCGGAGCGACTCCTGGGAAGATGCCTGCGCCGCCAGGCCGAGGCGATTCCCGATCTGGATTTCCTGATTGCCGACACCGAGCACTACAGTTATGGGCGCGCAAACACTCTGGCCAACTCCTGCGCTGCGGGCTTTGCAAAGCTGGGAGTGTCTCGCGGAGACTCGGTCGCGTTCCTGCTCAATTCCTGCCCCGAGTACGTGTTCGCGACGCTTGGCCTGAACAAGCTGGGCGCCGTCTGGATCCCGACGAGCACCGACTACAAGGGGACCTGGCTACTGGAGAGCCTGCAGGACAGTCGCTCCCGCGTACTGGTCGCCGACGGAGCGCTGCTCTCCCGCCTGGCCGCGCTGGGAGAAGACCTGCCCTTCGAGCACGTGGTCGTACTGGGCGAACCCGAGGCCAAACTCACGTGTGCCACGTCGGATTTCGGAGAACTCCTCACATGTGGCGACAGCGAGCCCGACGACTCGGAGCTGTACTACGGCGACACCGCCGCGGTCCTCTGGACATCGGGCACCACGGGCCGCTCCAAGGGTGTGATGCAGAGTCACAACGTGTGGATCAACGCGGCCATCAGCGGTGCCCTCACCGCAGACGCTCGCGCCGGAGACGTGATCTACAACGTGCTACCGCTGTACAACTCGGGCGCCTGGGTCGCGAACATCTATCGCGCTCTGGTAACCGGACTTCCCTGCGCCACCGACCCGGGTTTCTCTGCATCCGACTTCTGGGAACGAACCCGTTTCTACGGCGCCACGACGGTGTTCACCCTGGGAGCCATGCACATCTTCCTGTGGCAGGCTCCCGAACGACCCGACGATGCCGACAACCCGGTGCGGGTCGCCTCGATGATCCCCATGCCCGGGGATCTCGAAGAGCCTTTCAAGAAGCGCTTCGGCATCGAGAGCATCTCTCAGGGTTACGGGCAGAGCGAAGTCATGGGTTTGATGTCACGGACGCCCGACCGCAAGTGGAAGCCGAACTGCCTGGGTGCGCCGCTCCCCGGGATCGAGGTCAAACTACTCGACGACGAAGACCGCGAAGTCGCGACCGGAGAAGTCGGGGAAGTGTGCATCCGACCCGTGGAACCCTTCTCGATCTTCAACGGCTACTACAACAATCCCGAAGCCACGCTCGCGGCCTTCCGCAACCTCTGGTACCACAGCGGAGATCTCGCGCGACAGGACGAAGACGACGACTACTTCTTCGTGGACCGCAAGGCGGACTTCATCCGCTTCAAGGGACGCAATATCTCCTCATTTGCCGTCGAGGCCATGGTGGGCGCACATGAGGCCGTCGCCGAAGTCGCAGCCCACGGCGTAACCTCGGCCGAACTCGAAGCCGAAGCCGAACTCAAGATCGCAGTCGTGCTGCGCGAAGGTGCCAGCCTGACGGCAGAAGAACTCGCGCGCTTCGTCAACGAGAACGCGCCCTACTTCTTCGTTCCGCGCTACATCGAGTTCGTCGACAAACTGCCGTACACGCCAAGTGGCCGAATCCAGAAGTACAAGCTACGCGAACGAGGTGTGACCCCGCAGACCTGGGACGCAACGGCTGCCGGCTTCAAGGTCGTGAGGTAGCCCAGTTTTCGCGTACGATTGAGCCAGTGGTTGACCCCGGGCTGCCCTCTAGGGAACCTCTGCACAGGGAGGCTGCGGCTGCGAAGCGCGATGCATCCGCCTGCGCTGCGTCGCGCGAACCTCTGCAGATCTACGGATCTGCGATCGGATCACGCTTCTTGCTCAGGCGGCGACTCCCGCTTCTCGCTCGAATCCTCCCTGTGCAGAGATTCCCTAGGTGTTCTGCACCACCAACCCACCGTCGACCGGAAGAATCGCTCCGTTGATGAACGAGGACGCCGGCAACACCAGGCTCAGGGTCGCGTGCGCCACTTCTTCGGGATCGCCATAACGGCGTAGGGGCACGCGACGCCGGGCGAACTTTCGCTTGGCGTCGTCGGGAATCACCTGGGTCATGCCCGTATTGATCGGTCCCGGGCAGATGCAGTTCACGGTCACGCCCTGGTCTCCGAGTTCCACGGCCAGGCTTCGAGTCAGTCCGACCACCCCGTGTTTGGAAGCCGTGTACGGACTGCCCAACGCGGTCGCGCCCAGACCTTCGGTCGACGCGATGTTCACGATGCGTCCCGCTCCCCCGCGTTGCAGGTGGGGCAGACAAGCGCGGATCATCTGCATTTCGCCGGTCAGATTGACCGCGAGCGTTTCGGCCCAGGCCTTGTCGTAGTCATCTCCCAGGATTGGAGAAAACCGGCTGATTCCGGCGTTGTTGATCAGGATGTCCATTCCGCCAAAGCGATCGACGGCGGCGGTCACGACTTCGCGCACATTGTCGAGGTTGGAGACATCAAGCCCATAACTCAGCGCTTCTCCCCCGGCCCCGGTGATTTCCGCAGCGACCGCGTCTGCACCGTCTGTGTTCACGTCGGTGACCACGACCCGCGCCCCTTCGTCGGCGAAGAGATGGCAGGTCGCCCGACCCATGCCGCTCGCGGCCCCCGTGACCAGCGCGACTTTACCCGCGATCGATCGACTGAGCTGGGAGAGTTTCGTCACATCAAGCCTCGCCGCTCAGCTTCTGGCTCTCGCGCGCCGCTCCCGTGTAGACGCCGCGGGCCATCGTCGAATCGGCACCGAGACTCTGTTGGGTGTAGATCTCCGCGCGCAGGCGGTGCACCTCGGTGCTTTCCGGATCCGCATCGGCGGCCCAGTCGATCAGGTGAGACGCCAGGGGTAGATCGCCCGACTTCAGACAGGCCTGAGCGCGCGCGAGCAGTTTGTCGAGCCCGCCTGCGAGCTCGGCGATCTCGCGCGCCTGAGCTGCACGCGGTGCCGGAAGAAGATCACTGGGAACACCGGAATACCAGCCTCCCAGGTGACGGCAGATATTGCGCACGATGAACTCCGGCTCGTCGTACACCGGAAGCAGGTAAGGAAGCTCCGCTAGCTCCGCCGGTGGCTTCACCGTTTCGATGATGTCGTAGATGCGCGCCCCCTGGTTGAGCAGTTCGAGCGTCTGTCCGTACAGCGATTCGAGATAGGCGGCGGTGTTCGTCAGGGCTTCGCGGACGCGAGTTGCGCCGAAGATCGGCAGGCCGTGTCCGGGCAGCAGTATTTCGGGTTCGAAGGCCGCCATCTTGCGCAGACCCAGTGCCCAGTCCTTTGCGTAGCGCTGCACCTTCTGCGGATTGCCCGCGTTGGGCGCCGCCCAGATGAAGAGATCTCCCGTGCAGAGCACGCGCTGCTGCGGCAGCCAGGCCCAGGTGTGATCGTCGGTCTCGCCACGCGTGTGAAACAATCGCACTTCCGTGTTGCCCAGGCTCAGGTCCAGGCTCTCGCGGAAACTCACGTTCGGACGCATTCCGTCGCACGGCCACTGGATCGGAACACCGAACTGACGCGTATTGATCACGGTGTTGTAACCAGCGGTCTCTTCGTAGCGATCCATGCGCGGGGCAACGTTCTCGTGGCCGATGATCTGCGGACGTACCCGGTCCGGATCTTCGGCGAGAAACGGCGGAAGTCCGTACGCGTGATCGACGTGGCCGTGCGTATAGACCGCCGTGTGCAGGGGTTCCGAGATGTGCGCGCGGATGCCCGAGTGACTGCGCTGATTCTGGACCGGGTGAAAACTGCCGGTGTCGATCAACAGCAGTCCCACGTCGGTGCGGACGCCCGTCACGTTGACGAAGTCCTTGTAGAAGGCGACGCCGTCGGCGACTTCTTCGGTCGTATTGTAGGTGGCCATGGGATGGTGCTCTGGCTGACGAGTCGAGAGCTCACCACTCCAGAGCTGATCGGAAAGCTTGTGCAGAGAGGGCATGTCGGATCCTCCTGGTGGACCCGTATCGTACCATCAGGTTGCCTCAGAAGACTGCCTCCGAGGACAGTGCCCGCTACTGCGGCAGATTCTCGCCTAGAAAGCGCAGAGTATTTCCGCCCATGATCTTGCGAATCTCGGCGCTCGAGAAACCGCTCTCGAGCATCTCATGAGTCAGCACCGCGATCTCCGAGATGTCGAAGAGCACGGTCGTCGCCCCGTCGTAGTCCGATCCCAACGCCACATGATCGACGCCCAGAACGTTGACCGCGTGGCGAATCGAACGGACCACGCCCTTTGGGGAATGATCGCAGACCGCACCTTCCCAGAAACCGATCCCGATCAAGCCGCCCCGATCGGCGATGCGCTTCAGCCGGGCATCGTCGAGGTTTCGTGGAGAATCACAGGCGCCCCGCATCCCGGTATGTGAGACGACGATCGGTCGGGTCGCCATCTCGAGGACGTCGTCGACCGAAGCTGGCGAAGAGTGCGCCACATCGATGATGATCTTCCTGGCCTCCAGTTCGCGAACCACGCTACGGCCGAACTCGGTCAGACCGGAGTCGCTCTTGCCGTGCAGCGAACCTCCGAGCGCATTGTCGAAGAAGTGGTGCAAGCCCAACATGCGAAAGCCAGCGTCGTACAGCTTCTGGAGGTTGTTCAGGTCGCCTTCGAGCGGGTGCCCGCCTTCGCTGGCGAGCAGGCCGGCGAGAATCGGCCGGCCGTCGGCTCGCGACTTCAGGACTGCATCCAGATCGGCGGCGGTGCGCACGACACGCAGGGACTCAGGAGCGCGACGCTCGACATCGCGCAGTTTCTCGGCCTGATACAGCGCCCGTTCGAGCAGACTCGTGTAGGTCCGGATCGGCCAACGTTGGGCGATGACCAGCGCGGTAACGTTGTCACTGTCGGCGGAGTTCTCTTCGTAGTTCTGGCCGCGCGGCGACTTCGTGAATACTCCGAATACCTGAAGCGCGACATTGCCCTCGAGTATGCGTGGGATATCGGAATGTCCTCGCGTTGCCCGTTTCAAGAGATCGCGCTTCCAACCGAGCGTATCGGTGTGCAGATCCGCGACCGCCAACCCTTCGTGAAGCTTGCGGGCGGGATCGGAAATCGACCAGGCCGCGTGGGGAGTCCGCTTGTTCGCAGCGTTCTCCACGAGGCCCGGCAGGAAGGCAAAGCCAGCCAGGACGATCAACACGAATCCGATGCCCAGAATCCCTGACCAGCGCTTCATCCGGCGACTCCTCCCCGGAAATCCGGGGTCCAAGAGATATGGCACACATCATGCCTTCATGTCAGACTTCCGTCGAGATGAAGAAGGAACGGCAAACTCGCCCCCCGGTCGGAGAAGAAGAAGAGAGCGCGGACGGCCGTCTGCAGCGCAGCGCCCGGAGCCGGGCCAAGATCATAGACGCTTTGCTGGACCTGATTCGAGAGGGCGAGTTACAACCCACCGGCGAGCAGGTCGCCACGCGCGCCGACGTGGGACTGCGTACCATTTTTCGTCATTTCGAAGACATGGAAAGCCTGTACTCGGAAACCCATGCGCGGGTAACGGAGCTGGTTAAGCCAGAGGCGTTCGGATGGAAAACTACGGGCGGTCGCGATGAGCGCCTGCGAGAACTGGTCAAGCGGCGCGGCGTCTTGTTCGAGAAGATCGCTCCTTTCAAGCGGTCGGAACAGGCTTCGCGCTGGCGTTCTGCTCTCCTGCAGGAGCATCACGAGAAGATGCTCACGTTGCTCCGGAAACAGCTCCGCTCGGCGATTCCCGAGATTTCCGACCTGCCCGCAGCGCATCAGCAGGCGCTCGAACTACTGACCTCGTTCGAAACCTGGGACAAGCTGCGCGAGGACCAGGGACTCGGCAAGGAACGCGCCCAGGAAGTCGTGATGACGGCATCTCTGGCGCTGCTCGAAACGGGCTGATGGGTCGGATCGCTCGAAGCTCCAGGCCAGAATTTCAAAGCCCGCACCGTGACTTCGACCCGTTGTGCGGCGCGAGGCGCGAGCCTTCATAATATCTGTCCCGCCGCGCCGGCCGCGGCCACAGGAGGAAAGACCATGGGATACCGCTGTTTCGACGTTTCGATCGAGGATGGAGTCGCGCACATCATTTTGAGCCGACCGGAAAAACGCAACAGCATGATCCCCGAGTTCTGGGATGAGCTTCCGGCGATCATCCGCGACATCGATGACAACGCGCGTGCTCGCGCGATCGTGATCTCGTCGACCGGACCGCACTTCTCCTCGGGTCTGGACGTTTCGGCCTTTTCCGGTGGAGGGAGTTCGGAGAAGTCGAGTCCCGAAGAGCAGACGCGCGCGCGACGCCAGCGCCCGGCTCGCTTCTACCAGACCGTACAGCGCATGCAGGACAGTTTTTCCTGCCTGGAGAATTGCCGGATTCCCGTGTTAGTCGCAATCCAGGGTGGCGCCATCGGCGGCGGTGTGGATCTCGCGACCGCATGCGATATGCGCTACGCGACAGAAGACGCATTCCTGACGATTTTCGAGATCAACATCGGCATGACCGCGGACGTCGGCACTTTCCCACGTCTGGTCAAGCTGATCCCCGAAGGCATCGTGCGCGAAATGGCGTACACCGGTCGGCGCATGCCTGCGAGCGAAGCTCAGGCCGTCGGACTCGTGAATCGAGTCTTCCCAGACTCGCAGACCATGCTCGAAGAGGTCATGAAGATCGCCCAGGAAATTGCGAGCAAAGCCCCGTTAGCCATCTATGGCTGCAAGCGCATGATCAACTACGCCCGAGACCATTCGACCGCCGACGGCCTGGACTACATCGGAATCTGGAACGCGAGCATGCTGATGCCCGACGAGATGGGCGAGGCGATGGCGGCGAACGCTCAAAAGCGCAGCGGCGAATTCGCCGATCTGCCCAAGCGCCAGCATCACTCCGGCGGGGACGACATCCTGTAGAAGTCCGGCCGGAAAACTCGGGGTCAGGATTTGGGCTCGATCGAATCCAGGTACTGACGCAGCCGAGAATTGAACAGACTCGCCGACGCGTAGTCGGGAGCGTTGTCGTCGGTGGAGTCGAGTGTCGCCCAGCCGATCGTGAGTGCGAGCGCGGTCATATAGACCTCGAAGGACTCGCGCCGCGAGAAGCCGGCGTCGCGAAGCACGTGCAGACTCTCGTCGAGCACGGCACTGGCCGCCGGACCGAAACGCCATCCAGTATGCGTCGCGACGAAGGGCAGAACACTGGGAGTTTCGGCAAGCGCGCGATACATCGCATCCGCGGTTCGACACAGCCAGAGCCGCCAGTGACGCTTGCCGGTACCGTGACTCGTGACCGCGGTTTCGCGGGTAAACTGATCGAGGATTCCATCGATCAGTTCCTGCTTGTTGCTGAAGTGGCTGTACAGCGCCATGCCGGTCACGCCCAGTTCGTCGCCGATGCGTTGCATCGTGAGCCCCCGCAACTCGTTTCTTCGCGCGATGCGCAGACCCGCCTTCACGATCTCCTCGCGCGAAAGCGAGCCGCGGGGGCGGGGGCGGGGGCGGGGGCGGGTCTTGCGCCGCTCGTGCGCTCGGGATCTGCCGACCGAGGCCGCCATGCTCAGAAGAACACGCTCAGGTTCGGTGAGTCGAGTACAGCTTCATCCAGAATGATTTCCCGTGCGGCGATGCGGATGCCGTCCTTGGTATTGCGCAATAGATCGTTGCGACTGCCGATGAATGACTCGCGCTCGCGCAGATGCCGCGTCCGGTGCAAGAGGAAATAGCTGCGTACGTGGTATTCATCCGGCTGGTCTGCCGCTCGTACATGCACATTGGACACGATGCGCCGCGTGCGCGAGGGCGGATCCTCCGACCATGTGATCCCCCCTTTCAAGCGCAGAACACGCGCCAGAAGACTGAGCTTCGTATCCTCGAACCAGCCCAGTTCCGCTTCACCGGCCAGTTCTTCCCGAACCGTGGTCTGTGTGTCCGGGCGCGACTTTGCAACCACACGCCGCGTTGGCATCCAGTAGCGCACGTCGTCGCTAAGCAACGCAAGCCAGTCGTCGAAGCGCCGTTCATCGAGCAGATAGGCCTCCTCGAACAGAAACTGTTCGATCTCGTGGTGAGTCACTTGAGCACTCATGGCTTCACCATAAGATCGTGCCACTGGCGGTACATGGCCCGTTGCGTATGCTCGGAGAGAATCGGACCGCACTGACCGGGAAGCTCCGCGTGCGCGTACTCCTTGCCCTGCGACATCCCGAAGTGAAAGGGATGATCGGCCGCCGCGGCGATGCGCGCACCTTCGGTGACCTGCTCCCAGTTCTCTCCATCGTCGGACTCGAAGGTCCCTCCGGGACCGAACGTGAAGGTGTAGTAGCCGCGGATGTAGTCCTTCACCTCCTGCGGCGCATCGCGATCCACGAGAACCCAGGACCAGATCTCGCTTTCCTGCGGTCCGCGGGGATGCGCCACACGAATCGTGAAGACGCTTCCCAGGATCGACAGTGTCGGAAACACCGTGAGCGTCGCACCCTTGATGCGGCTCTTGACCGGTCCGAGACGTTCATCCGCTTCCGGCTGTACGCGACGGAAATACTCATTGACCTCCGGCGGCCGAATCTCGGGTGCCTCCCCCGGCATCCGCTGTTCCGGATGTGCATCGACCGGGTAGAAGCGAGTCGTTCCCCCGTGTCCGTTTGCGCAAGCGAAGTTCACCCCGTGCTGTTGGATGTCCCCATAGCCGCTGATGACGCCGTCGGGATCGCTATTCAAGGGGCTCATGCTCTGCAGGCGCACGATCGACTGGTGACTCCAGGCGGCGTGGTAGACATCGCCAACCATGTTCTCGGCCGGCATCTTCCAGTTCGCCTTCACACGCCAGCGATGTACCCCGCCCACCAGTTCGGTTCCGCCTTCTCGACGGTCGACCTGCGCGTCCAGATAGAAGGCCAGGTCACCTAGATAGTCGCGCAGCGAGATCGCGTTGGCGTCCAGGTTTCCGAAGATCAAACCCTTGTAGCTCTCGACCCGAGCGACCGGAATCAAACCCCACTTCGACATGTCGAGATCCGAATACGCCTCGCGTTGTTCGGGCATCCCGACCAGCCGTCCATCGTTCGCGAAGATCCAGCCGTGGTACGGACAGACGAAATTCGCAGCCTTGCCGGAATCGGATCGACATACGCGCAGTCCTCGGTGAGTGCAGGAGTTGAGATGACCGTGGATCTTCCCATCCTTCCCGCGCACGATGATGACGGGGGCCTCACCGATCGTGGTGGTGAAGTACTCGCCCGGATCGCGGATCTGGCTCTCGTGCCCGAGGAACAACCAGCAGCGGCCGAACACGCGCTCCTGTTCGAGGCGATAGACCTCCTCGTCGAACCAGAGCCGGCGGCTGACCAGACTCCCGTCGGGGCTGACGAGCTTTTCGATGTCGACCATGGAACCCTCCGAAATCAACTTTATGACATAAAGTTCGCGAAGCCTATACCATGGGAGTTGTTCGGTCTAGCCGGAATTGGGCAACCTCGGGTTGTCACGTCGGATCGAACTTCAGATCCAGAATGGGAGTCCCATGGCCTTTTCAATGCTGCGTTTCGTGCTGTCTGCGCCCCCGGGCGGAGAACCCGGGCATCGCGAGATCTACGAGGCCGCTCTCGAGATGGCCGAGTTCGCCGAGGAGAAGGGCTTCGGCATGGTCGTGCTGTCGGAACACCACTGCACGGAAGGCGGTTTCATGCCTTCGCCGCTGGTGATGGCCGCCGCAATCGCCGGCCGGACTCGCCGGATCGCGTTGATGGTCTCGGCACTCCTGGCGCCCCTCTACGATCCGATCCGACTGGCAGAAGACGTATCCGTCCTCGACCTGATCTCCGCCGGACGCGCCTCGTTCGTCCTGGGGATGGGCTACCGGCCGATCGAGTACACGGCCACGAACAAGGAATTCCGTCGCCGCGGAAAGTTGCTCGACCAGGTAATCGAGACACTCCTCAAGGCCTGGAGCGGCGAGCCTTTCGAGTACAACGGTGAGACGATCCAAGTCACACCAAAGCCCTTCACTCAGCCGCACCCGAGGATCATCGTCGGTGGGTCAACACCGGCCGGTGCGCGCCGTGCAGCGCGTTTCGGATTGCCCTTCGGACCGCCTATTTCGGACGCCGAACTCAATCAGGTATACATAGATGAGTGTAAGAGGCTCGGAGTCGAGTCACCGGTCGTCGTAGACCCGCGCGAACCGTTCAGTCTGTACGTGGCGGAGGATCCCGACGAGGGCTGGAAGCAGATCGGTCCGCACTGGCTACGCGAGGCACTTTCCTACGCCAGCTGGCAGGTTCCGGGGCAGCGTTCCTATCAGCACTCCCACGCTACGAACATCGAAGAGTTGCGCGCCGAGGGCAAATTCCGCGTATGGACACCGGAGCAATGCCTGGCCTGGGTCGAAGAACACGGGCAGAGCGCGTGGTTCAGCCACTTCCCGCTCGGCGGAGGCGCGCCGCCCGCCGTGGGCTGGAAGAGCCTGGAGTTATTCGCCGAGAAGGTGGTGCCCTATCTATAGGTGTAGGCGCGACATCCAGCGCTGAAACACTCGGCTCAGGAAGCGCCGCCGTGGAGTTCGACACCCTGCCAGGCCAGGAGCATCCACACGACGCCCATGAAGAGCGCGATCAAACCGGCACCTCCCAGGATCAGCGTGTAGGCGCGCTCCGTTCGGCTCGATACGCCCAGCGTCACCACCCCCAGGAGTGCGGCCATCCCGGTCATTGCGCCAATCGTGCCGGTGGCGAATCCTCCCAGGTAGAAGACGGCATCGACCCAGGAGTCCATGCCGAGCGCGGGCAATACCCCGAATACGCTCGCTGTCCCGGCGATCCCGTGCAATCCACCCACTAGCAGGGCCGCACCGGTGTGTACGTGCGCGGGAGTTTCGCGCGGACTGGCCAGCGCCGCCCCGCCGGTTCGCAGATGGTTCAGGCTCCACAGACCGACCCCGACCAGGACCAGTCCCACCACGTAATCGCCGCCCTGATGCATGACCTCGAGGTCGAGCAGATCCGCCAATGCGTAGAACCCGAGGCCAACCGCGAGCAGGCCGAGCGCATGTCCCACACCCCAGCGCAAGCCGATGGCCCACGCCCCCCGGCGCGCCTCGATCGAAAACGGGGCCAGTGACGCAAGGTGGTCAGCGCCAAACACAACGTGTAGAGCGCCGGCCAGCATTCCGGTCATCCCGATCAGGAGCAAGTCTTGTCTCCGTACCCATCCATGTCTCAGTACCCAGTCGTCAGGCGTCGCGAACGGCGGGCGTCTGCGGGAATATAGCGCTTGTGTCGCCGCGATTGCTCGGTCGGTCGCAGGAACTGCTTTTGCCTGCTTCTACGTTCAAGTGCAAGCCGATGTTGCCGATTCGTGTAGGTGATGAAGGCAGCGAACGCAACGGGCCGGCGCCGGGTACTGGTCGTATTCGGGACGCGCCCAGAAGCGATCAAGATGGCGCCACTGATCTCTGCTCTTCGCGCCCGAGCACAGGACTTCGATGTGCGCATCTGCGTCACCTCGCAGCATCGCCAGATGCTCGACCAGGCACTGGCGGTCTTCGGTCTGAAGGCCGATTTCGATCTGGATCTGATGCGAGAGAATCAGGACCTGAACGGGCTCTTCGCGCGCACCGTCGAAGCGGTGTCGGGTGTGGTGAACGAAGTGCGCCCGGATTGGGTCGTGGTCCAGGGAGACACCACTACGACCTTTGCGGCGGCCCTGTGTGCTTTTCACGCTCACGTGCCCGTCGCGCACGTAGAGGCCGGCCTGCGCACCGGCGACCTGGATGCGCCCTTCCCCGAAGAACTGAACCGACGCATCGTCGACGTGTTCGCGCGTCTTTGCCTGGCACCCACGGAGTCTTCCGCGCAGAACCTGCTGGCCGAGGGCATACCCAGGGATCGCGTCGTCGTCACCGGGAACACCGGTCTCGACGCGTTGCGCATGGCGATCGATCTGCCCCACGACTCGGCCGCGCGCATCCTCGACCCCCTGTCGGATCGCAAGATCACCCTTGTGACGGTACACCGACGCGAGAGCTTTGGCGCGCCACTCGAGCGGATCTGTGACGCCCTGCGCACACTCGCGCACGAACGAGGCCAAACAACGACGATTCTTCTACCGGTCCACCCCAATCCGCAGGTTTCGGAACTCGTACACTCGCGACTCGGCGGCATCGATGGCATCACGCTTGTCGAACCCCTCGACTACGGCTGCTTCGCCCAGGTGCTCGATCGCTCGCATATGGTCCTGACGGACTCGGGCGGAATCCAGGAAGAGGCGGCCAGCCTGGGCAAACCTGCGCTGGTCATGCGCGAAACGACCGAACGCAACGAAGGCCTGGAAGGCGGAAATGCCATCCTGGTAGGTAGCGATCCCAAACGCATCGTCGCAGAGGCGAAACACCTTCTGGACGATCCGGATGCGCACGCCAAGATGGCTCACCCGAGCGACGCATATGGTGACGGCCACGCTTCCGAAAGAATCTGTGAAGCGTTGCTCGCAGCGGCGAGGCCCGCATGAGTTTAACCTCCGAGGCTGCGAAATGGATTCGCAACAACACGCTTCCGGGTGAGGGAATCGTGATCACCTCACACCAGCGACTCTGCTACCCCGAGGTGACCGGCTACTTCATACCTACTCTGCTGTCGCTAGGTGAACGCGGACTGGCTCTTCAGTACGGACGCTGGCTGGTCGGTGAACAGAGATCCGACGGGTCGTTCGCAGGGGCCGGAAGTGCGTCTGGCTTCGCCTTCGACACCGGCCAGGTGATTCGCGGCTGGATAGAGCTGGTGGACTCCGCGCCCGAACTCGAGATGCCATTGCGCCGGGCCTGCAATTGGATGCTCGAAGCTGCGGACTCCTTCAACGGCCGGCTTCCGGTACCCGAGGCGGGCGGTGCGTGGTCGCTCGGAACTCGAGGAGAAGTGAGCGAAGCCATCCACCTGTACACACTCGATCCTTTGCGACGCGCGGGAGAACACCTCGACGAAAAGAGTTACACGCAGTTTGCCGAACGCTCGCGCGATTTCTATCTGCGTTCCATCCCGCTGACGAACTTCGAAAGACCGGAGTGCCTGACCCACTTCTATGCCTACGTACAGCAGGCCCTGATCGAACTGGGTTGCGAAGAAGTGGCCGCCGAGGGGATGCAGGCCGTGGCGCACTTCCAGCAAACGAATGGCGCTGTTCCCGGATACGCGGGTGTTCCCTGGGTATGTTCCACCGGCCTGGCTCAACTTGCCTGGGTCTGGTTGCAGTTGGGCGAGCAAGAGCGCGCTAGCGCGGCACTCGACTTTCTGAGAAACCTCCAGAATCCCAGCGGTGGCTTCTTTGGATCCTACGGTCCAGGTGCGAGCTACTTTCCGAGTGAAGAGATCTCCTGGGCCTGCAAGTACGCAATTGAAACCGAGCAGGCGGCAATTGCGGCCCACTTCGACGCGACCGTGTCTGACTACGCGGCGACAATCAGCGAGAACGACGGACGCGCACGGGCGGTCGTCAATCGACTGCAAGCTGTTTCTCCGGCGCGAATTCTCGACGCCGGATGTGGCAAGGGACGCTACGCAACGTTGCTGGCCCGACACTTCCCCGCCGCGCAGATCACCGCTCTCGACGTATCGGCCGAGATGTTGCGTCACGTGCCAGAAGGCATCGAGACCGTACAGCACGGAATGCTCGACCTGCCTTTTGAGGATGAGAGCTTCGACGCCGTGCTCTGCGTCGAAGCTCTGGAGCACTCCGTGCGACCGGACGAGGCACTGCGCGAGATGGTTCGCGTTCTCCGACCGGGAGGCTGCCTGGTGATCATCGATAAGAATCGCCAGAAGCAGGGGCAGTTGCAGATCGAATCCTGGGAACAGTGGTTCTACCCGGAAGATCTGATGTGTCGACTGGCTGCACTGGGAATTCAGGGAAGATCCGAACTCATCGCCTACGAAGACCACCGGGAGGCCGATGGCCTCTTCGTGTGCTGGAGCGGAATCCGTGTCTCTGACTGACACTTCGAAACCGCGCGTCAGCGTCGTGCTACCGACCTTCAATCGGGCGTCCATGCTTCCGCTTTCCCTCGAGAGTATCCTGAACCAGACCTACCAGGACTACGAGGTGATCGTCGTCGACGATGGTTCGACCGACGGCACCGCTGCGTTGCTTGATTCCGTCCAGCATCCCCGATTGCGAGTTCTCTACCAGGAGAACAAGCGACTGCCGCGCGCCTTGAATGCGGGCTTTGACGAAGCCAGGGGCGAGCTGTTGACCTGGATCTCGTCGGACAACTACTGCGCTCCGATGTTCCTCGAAGCTCTGGTCGGCGCACTCGACGCCTTTCCCGAAGCAGGCTTCGCAAGCTCGGCCTTCGCATGGATTGACGAACAGGCGCAGATCACCCGCTTCACACGCGATCAGGACCTGAGCTATCGAGGTTTCCTGTGCATGAATCCGGGGACGGCCTCTTTCATGTACCGGCGCGAAATCCAGGAACAAGTCGGTAGCTACGCCCCAGAACTCGAAGGTGCCGAAGACTGGGACATGTGGCTGCGTCTAGTCGAAAGGGCGCCCGCCGTATACGTACCGGAGATCCTGTACTACTACCGAGAACACCCCAATAGCATGACCGGGCAGATGCCGGAACGCGTGTTCAAGGCCAGCCAGACGGTATTTCAACAGGCGCTGCAGCGTGCAGGAAACGAGTTGACGCTCGCGCAGCTCTACCCGGTTCTGAGCTCCGGAATCAGCCCCGATGATGAAGCCGACGCCTGCCACGATTTCGGTACACGCCTGCTGCGTTCCCCGTTCTGCAATCCAGAACTGGCCGCGGCCTTCCTCGAAGCGGCCTTCAAGCGACGGCCGGACTCCGGAGAAATCGCGGCGTGTCTCGCCGTGGCCTGCGCCCGTTCGGGACACGAGGCGCGCACCCGAGAGTTGTGTGAAATGCTGGGTATTGGAGACCCGGCGACACTCCCGGTGATCGGACCCGATCCACAGAATTTCCGCGCTCTTCAGGAGGAGCAGCGACGCGAATTCTCATGGACTGCATCGGCGACTACGGAGATCGGCTCACTCGATGCCATCAGCTTCTGCATCATCAGTGCCGGACAGCGGCCGGAGATGCTGGACGCAGTCGTGGAGAGCATTCGAGCTCAGAACATTCCGAACGCCGAGATCCTGGTGTCCGGCGCTGGAACAGTTCCCGAAGGAGCGCGGAAGATCGAAGCCGGCGAGGCCGCCGCGGCAGGACGCCTGGGAGAGATGCGCAATCGTGCGGTTTCCGAGGCAAAGCATCCGGTACTGGTCATCATGGACGACGACATACTCCTGGAGCCGGGCTGGTACGAGGGTCTTTGTTCGCACGGCCCGGACTTTGACATCCTGACCTCTCAGCTGCGCGTTCCCGATGGCTCGCGTTACTGGGATCACGCGACCTTTGGAGGACCGCGCGGCCATTGCATGCTTGCTCCATGGGAGTCCGACGAGCACTCCTATATGACGGGTGGCGGCGCGTGGGTCATGCAGCGACGTGTGGCCGATGCTGTGCATTGGGACGAGCAGCGAGCCTTCTACGAGGAAGAAGACATCGACTTCTCACGACGCTGCAGAGAGGCTGGCTTTCGAATCACGCACAATTCAGAAAGCTGTGCGATCCACGCCGACGGGAGCTACACGTGCATCGGACGGCATACCTTCCGGCGCTCGGAGGATCGCGATGTCGGCTGGTTGCACAGCAAGCTTGGAAACGCAGAGGCATCGGAGGTGCTCGAACTGGCCAACACTCTACTGGGTGAAGGTCAATTGGCCGAAGCAGCCGACTGCATCCGCTTCGTGATCGAATGCGAACCCGGAGTGGCTTCGGTGCGCGAGTTGTGGTCTCAGCTCGAAGCTCAGAACGGTGGAGCGTTGCCGGACAATCGCTGGTCGAGTACCGGTGATTCCGAGATCGTGCAAGTGCTTCGCAGATTCGGTTTGGGTATCGAACGCTCGCGCTGCAGGATCGTGGGCAAGAGTTCCGCAGGACCATCGGAACTGGGATTCAATGTCTTCGGATTTCTGAGTGGAAACCTCGGACTCGGCGTAAGTGCGCGCCAGATTGTGCGCCTGCTGAGAGAATCGGGACATCGCGTCTGTCCGGTCGACATCAAGGTCGGTGGGGGTCGCGCCGACCACGTACCGTTTTCGGCCCGCTCACTCGAGGAACAGACCCCTTGGCCGGTGAACCTCTTCATCCTGAACCCGAGTGATCTCTCCCTGGTCCTTCCAAATCCGCCGCAAGCGATCCGCTGCCAGGATCGCGTAAATGTGTGTCTGCCCTTCTGGGAACTCACCCGCATTCCCCCGGGCTGGCAGGCGATGCTCGAATCGATGGACGTGGTGCTCGCAGCGAGTCGCTTCATCGAAGGTTCGTTTCTCGCTTCTCTCTCCAACGTCGCTGTACGCTATTTCCCTCAGCCACTCTTCGTGGATGCCGTCGGGCCGCCCGACCGTGCCGGCTGGGGGCTTCCGGAAGAAGCGACGGTTTTCGTCACGAGCTTTGAAATGGCCAGTGACATCAATCGCAAGAATCCTTTCGCCGCGATCGAGGCCTTCGAACGGACCTTCGCACCGGGTGACAATGCCCGACTCGTCGTCAAGGTGAACAACTCACACAGCTGCCCGAGTTTTGACG
The DNA here is from genome assembly GCA_024226335.1 of bacterium. Classification (NCBI taxonomy): domain Bacteria; species bacterium. The sequence goes on along the minus strand of JAAELY010000176.1, from coordinate 33,799 downwards.
TGCATGTCCGCGAACTGGAAAGCCGCGCTGCAGCGAGGCCTGACATCTTGATTCTCGATCGGGTACTGAGCTACTCGGAGGTGATGTCTCTGTATGAAACTGCAGACGTCATGGTCTCATTGCACCGGGCCGAAGGTCTGGGACTGTCCCTGCTCGAGGCTATGGCTTTAGGCAAGCCAGTCATCGCCACGGGCTGGTCGGGAAATCTGGACTTCATGGACGACGACAACTCCTGCCTGGTCGGGCACACACTGGTTCCGGTGCATTCGACCACCCAGGCCGCCTACCTGCCGGAGTTCACCGGGCCCGACGCCGTCTGGGCGGAACCTTCCATCCCCGAGGCCGTCGACTGGATGGCCCGCCTGCACGACGATCCGGAACTGCGCAAGGCAATCGGCAAGCGCGCAGGGGCGGCCTTCGCCCGTCGAATGGAATCCATCGATCCTTCGGGCCTGGTCGCGGCCGTGCGCCGGGCCGCAGTATTGAAGGGTCTCCCCGAGATTCACTGAGTTCCTATTCAACACGGAGCGGATCATGAAGATCATCATCCTTGCAGCGGGAAAGGGCGAACGGCTCATGCCGCTGACCCGCAACACACCCAAGCCGCTGCTCGACATGGGCAACGGGCTGACTCTGATCGAAGAGCAGCTCGCCAGCCTGCGCGATTCTCGAATCGTTGACGAAGTCGTGCTAGTGATCGGACACCTCGCGGAGCAGATCGAAGCGAAGATCAAGACCTACGACGTAGACGGATTGCGCGTCAGAACGGTCTTCAACCCGTTCTATGCCATCTCAAACAACTTGATGTCGTTATGGCTGGCTCGCCACGAGATGACCTCGGATTTCCTGATCACCAATGGCGACAATCTGTTCACACCGGGCGTTTTCAGCGACTTCTGCGCGGATACCCGCGAGGGCATCTGGCTCGCGACCAGCGAAAAGGGCGACTACGACTTCGATGATATGAAGGTGAGTTTCGACGAAGGTGCGATTCGTCGCGTCAGCAAGGAGATCGAGGCCGATGAGATCGATGCGGAGTCACCCGGCCTCTGCCTGGTTCGCGGTGAACGGGCCCGCTCGATCTTCGTCGATCACCTGGAGCTTCTGGCGCGTCACTCGTCTTCGATCGATCGCTATTGGCTCGAGGTCTTCAATTGCTTGTACGAGCGAGGCGTACTGGTGCGCCCCTGGACTTTCGACGCTGCCTCGAAATGGCAGGAAGTCGATTTCCACGTGGATGTGGACCGGATGCGCGAACTCGTACGCGGCAGTGTGCGCGAACTGAAAGTGGCCTCGGCCGTGGACGCGGCGCTACGCGCGGATTCCGGAGACGGTTCCGGGTGACCCGATGAAGATCGACCTCTACCACATCGACGCCATGGAAGCGCCGCACTACACGCCATTGTGGCGAGAACTGTGTCGTATGGGCGTGGAGGCGAGGCTGGTCTGCGTACCCGGAAACGAGAACACTGCAGCGGATGGCTGGTTTGACTTCGATCGAACGGCTCAGGCTTATCGCGAACGCGGTATTCCGTTCGATACCCGCGCCGACCCCGAAGCCCACGCAGTTACGACACAGAACGGCGAAATCCTCGCGCGGCATCGCGGCCTACACGTGCGCCTGATGTACGGAGCAGTGGTCTTTCCCATGGCCTGGGGATTGAACGAGATTTCCGTCACCCCCTTCGATCTGATCCTCGCACACGGACTGATGTACACCGAACACTTTGCGCAGTGGAAAGATCCCGAGCGCTTGCTTCTGGCCGGGTTTGCCCGCTACGACGATAGCTTCGCGGGACGCGTCGAGACCGATCCCCTGCAGCGGGAACTGGGAATCGACGGGAAGCGACCCGTACTCGTCTACTTTCCGACGTGGGAGCACAACTCTTCGCTCGATCGCTTCCTGGATTCGGTCAGCGAACTCCAGCGAGACTTCGACGTCGTGATCAAGCCACACCACTGCACGATCCGCATGGAACCGGAGCGCATGCAGCGGATTCGCGCCTCTGGTGCCCGTCTCGCGGAAGGAACCGGCGACCTGGAAATGCTCTTCGCCCTGGCCGACGTGGTTCTCGCAGACGCACGAAGTGGAGCGTTTACGGAGTCGATACTTCTAGGGCGCCCGACTGTGGGACTCGTAGCTGATCCCGCAGAACTCGACCTGTGGTTGCGACCGGTGGGCGCCGATCTCCTGGCCGATCTGTGCACGGAACCGGCCGCCCTCGCGGGACTCGTGACACGCAACGTCCAGGACGCTCCGAGTTTTCCCACGCGCCCGGCCTGGTGCAATCGCGCAGTCGCATTCCGCGACGGCACGGCGGCCAGACACGCCGCTTCTAGCCTGGTCGATGCCCTAGAGCGTTTCGAGAAGGACTCAGGGTAGGAAGGAAGGTCCGGGTTCCTTGGCTTGCGCAGAGAGCGAAGGCCAGCGATACGGTGGCCGGAAGCCCAGGACTTCTCGTTTCGGATCGCGCAGCACTTCGATGTCGAACTCATCCGAAGCAATGCTGATGTCTTCGAGCTTCAGGCCTTCCTGCTGCGACAGGTAGTTCAGATAGGGTATGGCCGATACCCGGTAGTCCATCAGGCGCGCGGCCACCAGATCGACGGCGAGTAGATCTTCACCCGCGACGATCACATGACTGTCCACGGGATGCGGAAAGTGTGGGCCGTCCGTATCTCCACCGACGATGCCATCGACCACGGAAAAGAAACGGGTCTGCTTGCCCCGTTTCGCCCGGACGCGAGCGACGTCGTTTACGAATGCATTGTAGACGTCCACGGTCATCCGCCAGATGGTGTCGTTGGACTCCCAGGCTCCGCGCAACATCCGCCGGTCTTGCGCTTCGACGGAGATCGTTCGGTTGTACCAGCGGCCCAGGGCCGTGGCGTTCAAGAAGTTGCGCAGACGGAAATACAATCGAGACGGCAGAAGATCGCTCAGCAGGTGCTGTAGGTACAGCTTCAGATAGTCGATCTTGCGCGAAGGCGGCGGATACTCGTCACCGCCGAGGAGCGGATAGCCAATTCGCCAATGCACCAGACAGTTCTTGTTGGCGATCGTTCCGATCAGACCCTTGATGTTCAGCGTTGCGCCGACCTTTGCGTGTGCTTTCAATTTCGGGATCGAGATGAACACATCTGCGTCGAGGATCGAGTTCGAAAACACATAGCGATGCCGTCCAAAGAAGTGATGCCTGATCGTCTCGAGTCGGTTCTGGTAGGTACCGCGCAGCAACCACACGGGTACACCTTCGAGCAAAGAGGACCGGCCTAAGTCGATCTCGGTTTCACCTTTTGGGTCTCCGCTGAGTGCACGGCGGCCCTCTTTGAAGCCGTAGTAACGCAAATCGGGCATATGCCAGAAACGCAGGTCCACCACCTCGACTTCTAGTCCGTGGGTGTCGCGGAGATTCCGGGCAAGTGCATCGAGTGAGCAGTGTTCTCGGAGCTTGTCGAAGTCGGCGTCCACGTGCGGATTGTCACCGATCACGATCTTGCCGCGACCTTTCAAAGCGATCGCGACATAGTCAGCCACGGCGCGCAGCACCGAGGGATGGGTCACGACAGAGAACAGGTCCTGGTCGAAGCGGTGACGGTCGTCGACCATATTGGGTTTGATGAATACCGTCTGGCCGGGTGTGATCAGCTGACCCAGAGGATTCCAGTCGCGTTGGCCGAAGTGGGCACCGTCATAGCCTAGCAATGCAAGGGCGTCCCGAACCGCTCGGTAGACGCCGTTGGGCTGCTCGGAGATTGCGCTTCCGGGGTACTCCGGGTATGCGGTATCGGGATCAAAGACCGCCTGCTTCGGATAGGAGGTGCTGGACTTCGCGACCGAGACGAGCACTTCAGTCCTGCGCTTCGCAGCGATCCAGGAAGCGTTCCAGGCACCAGAGCAGCCAGCGCTGGTCCCCGCTGAAGGCGTCGATATCAAAGCGGAGGAACTCATCGCGCTTCGGACCGGACCAGTCCTCCAGCCAGCGATCCATCGGTCGCGCGAACGCGATCTTTTCGGGGATTTCCAGCCCGTGGAAACGGCGTTCGAAGAGCGCACGCAGCACGTACTTCGATTCCCCATTGCGGATGCGCACCAGATCGAGTTCACCTTCGAAGCGCAGGTTTTCGTAGGGTTCGACGAGCGAGATTCCCGCCAGACCCACCGCGTTGTCAAAGGCCTGAATGATTCCCAGGCCGTGCACGCTCTTCAAGAAGGCCTGAGCGTCGATGCCATCGGCCTCGCGGAATGGCTCGAAGACCCTGCGCAGATCCACGGGTTCTTCCAGCACGGCCGCGGGGTCGATGAAGGTATAGCGCGCGACAAACGCGTCGAATGACCAGTCCCGCGCCAGAAGCTTGTCGAGACCTCCGAAGGTGCTGTCCGCGCCATTTCCCACGACCAGACGCGAAAGACCATCGCGCTTCGCCTGCGATGCAGCGACAAATAGAGCCGGTTCGATGGCGTGCAGAGGTGCGGACTTGTTTCGCATCAACGCATCGCAGTCGCGCTGATAGTCCTCCCAACCGACCTGCACGACCTGCAGGTTCAATCCGAGACGCTCGGCGTAGACCTGTGCCATCTGGCTCTCGTCGATCGCGCCTTCGGCCATGAAGCGGATCGTATAGGCGCGCGTTCCGGCAGGCAGATACGACGCGAGGATGGCCGAGTCGATACCGCCGCTGAGCAGGATGCCCGTCTCGGAGTCCGGCGTGACCAGTTCCGCCAGAGCTCGCTCGACCTGGTCTGCATCCACAACCGGAATCTGTTCGTCGAAATCGACCTGTGGAAGTGACGGAGCCAGGCCCGGTTTCCAGGCTTCAGCCTCGCCAATCACATAGCGGTAGGCCAGATATGAACTCAGGCAATACGGATTGAACGCACCCATCACTTCAAGAGAAATTCGCGACGTGCTGCAAGACTGTCAACGCGATGAAGAGGCAGATGCGTCAGTCGGGACGCTTGGCGATCAGGTGCGCTCGGGTGCGCGCGGCCCGGCGGAATCCACGGGGAGCCGCCCGGTTCGCATCTGTGTCAAACTTGCGCGGCCTCTTGACCCCCCTGACTCGGAGTTGATCATTCGCTTCTCCACATTTTCGAGCATTCCCCGCCTGGCGCTGATTTTGGGCCTTTTGCTGCTTGCGGGCTGCGATCGCTCTGGCTCCGGACCCGCCTATGACGCACCGGTTCCGGCGACCGATGTCTCGGGCGACTGGCCGTTGCACGGACGAACTCTCGACGAACAACGACACAGTCCGCTCAATGCAATCCACCGCGGAAACATCGATCAACTCGGGGTGGCCTGGTCCTACGCAACTGGAACGAAGCGCGGTCTCGAAGCAACACCGATCGTGATCGACGGCGTGATGTACGCGACCGGCTCATGGAGTGTCGTATTCGCACTCGACGCTGCTACAGGCAAGGAGCTCTGGCGGTTCGACCCGAAGGTACCCAAGGCCAAGGGGCGAGATGCTTGCTGCGACGTGGTGAACCGCGGAGTCGCAGTGCACGAAGGCCGTGTATTCGTCGGCACGATCGACGGGCGCTTGATTGCACTCGACGCGTTTTCCGGAAACCTGATGTGGGAGACGCTCACGACCGATCCAGAGCAGGCCTACACGATTACGGCCGCGCCACGCGTCGTCAAAGGCAAGGTCATCATCGGCAATGGCGGTGCGGAATTCGGTGTTCGCGGCTACTTTAGCGCATACGACGCGCGCACGGGTGAGCTCGTCTGGCGTTTCTACACGGTACCCGCAAGCTACGAAGGTCCGCACGAGCATCCAGAACTGGAGATGGCTGCGCGCACGTGGTCGAAGGATTCACTCTGGAAGTCGGGCCTCGGTGGAACCGTATGGGATTCCATGGCCTATGACCCGGAACTGGACCTGCTCTACGTCGGCACGGGAAATTCTTCCGTCTATCTCAGGCGTTATCGCAGCCCGGGCGGTGGCGACAACCTCTTTCTCGCTTCGATCCTCGCCGTGCATCCGGACACAGGCCGACTGGCCTGGCACTACCAGACAGTTCCGGGTGAGCACTTCGACTACACGGCGACGCAGCAGATGGTACTGGCCGACCTCGAAATCGAAGGTCGCAAGCGCAAGGTGCTGATGCAGGCACCGAAGAACGGCTTTTTCTACGTGCTCGATCGGGAGACTGGCGAGTTTCTGTCGGCCGAGAAATTCGTACACGTCAGCTGGGCGTCCCACGTCGATTCGAAGACGGGCCGTCCGGTCGAACGCGAAGAAGCCAACTGGGAGGAAGAAAGAAAGTTCATTTCGCCTGCGGTTTTCGGAGCTCACAGCTGGCACCCGATGAGCTTCTCCCCCGACACCGGTCTTGTGTATATACCGGCAATCGAGATGCCCTACATCTTCGACCCCGATCCAAACTTCCAGTTCGTGCACCGTGCCATGAACACGGCGGAGAACTACTCCGCACTGCAGGCGGACTTCCAGAACTTCCAACTGAAGATTCCGAATCCCTGCGGAGCAACCCGGCTTCTGGCCTGGGATCCGGTCGAACAGAAGCTCGAGTGGGAAGTACGCCACGAATCACTGATCCCGGGCGGCGTACTCTCGACCGCCGGTGGATTGATATTCCAGGGCGGTGGGGGCGGAGTCTTTTCGGCCTATGACGCCGAGACTGGCGCGCGGCTCTGGTCGAGCGAAGTCGGCATCGGCATCATGGCCGCGCCCGTCACCTACTCTGTTCGGGGAGAGCAGTACGTTGCAGTTCTGGCTGGAGTCGGCGGTGCCATGGGTCTGAATGCCGAGGGCCACAGTTACGAGAATGAAGGACGTCTGATCGTCTGGAAATTGGGCGGAAATGAGACGATGCCCGACGTTCGAGCAAAACCCGAGGGCCGGGTCACGGTCAAGCGCATCGAAGTGAGTCGAGAAGTCGTTGCCCGAGGTGCAGAAGCGTACGCGCGACACTGCCTGCGCTGTCACGGCATAGGTGCACGCAGCATGGGTCTCCTACCCGACCTGCGCTTTTCGAAATCCGAAGTTCACGAGCAATGGACTGCGATCGTGCTTGGGGGTACGCGCGGCGCTCACGGCATGGCGAGTTTCGCAGACCTGGTGAGCGAGGAGCAGGCGCGGGAGATTCAGGCCTTCGTCATCTCGCGGGCGCACCACGAGCCGGGCGTGATCGAAAACCTGGCGGAGTTCTTTTCGACGCGCGTCTGTATGCCTGTCTCACTCATCACCGATTAGAAGCCGGACGGGTCTTGTAGAGATCGCCTTCAAGCGGGCGCAAACTCGCCCACCAGAGCCAGTACTGAGCGCTCGATCGTGGCGAGCGCGCGTTTCTGGCCCAGGTCCTGCTCGGTTCGAAGACGGTCCCAGGCTTCGAAAGAGGTCAAGAGGTCGAGTGCATCGATCAGGTTTGAAGACTCGCCTTCGAGTTCGGGCAACCAGCGCAGGAGATCCATCCGCAGTTCCTTCACCAAAGCTCCGTGGCGGCCGCGGAGGAAGGGCGAACGCCAGCGCTTGAGCGCACCGGCGCGTTTGTAGACGGCGACGCGCTCGAAGAAGCGACTGCGCACGCGCACCAGCATCTTCACTCGCTCGCGAAGATCCCCTTCGGGTCGGGCCGCCTGGAGCAGAGGCGCGGCCTCTGCACTGACACGCGCATTGATTGCCTCGAATAGCCTCTCTGAGTCCGACAGGTGCCGAAAAACCGTTCGGATCCCCAGACCTGTGAAATCGGCCACCTGCTCTGCGGTCGGCTGCTGAGAACCCTCCTCGATCAACTCCAACATCGCATCGACAATCGCCTCGCGATTGCGCTGGGAGCGCAGCGCCCTTCCGTCGGGCGCAGGCGAGATCGGGCGACTCACTCCCGGATCTGCTCGCGGGTGGTCATGGCTGCGTTTTCGACCTTCATGGAATCCTCCTGAGCGAGGCCTGACACTATTGGCATGATTATGCCATAATCCGCGAACGGACTCCAAATGGGCGAGCATGCCCGGAGTACCCGCCCAAAGCCCCCACCCGCGAATGCACCCGGTGCGCGCGGAGAGAAGGAGTCCGAAATGGCCGGCATTCCCGACACCGATTTCATGGTCAACAAGAGCGACTGGAAGGACTGTCGCTTCCTCTCGGCCGAGATCCCCGCTGAGATTGAAGAGGGACAGGCGCTTCTACGCGTCGATCGATTCGCTTTCACGGCCAATAACATCTCCTACTGCCTGGCGGGCGACTCGCTGAACTACTGGAATTTCTATCCGGCACCCGAAGGTTGGGGACGCATCCCGACCATGGGCTTTGGCGATGTCATCCAGTCAAAACACCCGGATGTAGCGGTCGGGCAGCGCGTCTTCGGCTTCTTCCCGATGTCGAAATACCTGATCGTGCAACCGGCGGCTACGGGAGACGGATTCACCGACACGGCGGCCCATCGGGCCGAGACCGCACCCGTGTACCGCCAGTACTCGCGCACGGATCTGGACCCGAACTACGATCCCGCGCGGGAAGACCAGATTGCGCTGATGCGCGGACTGTTCATGACTTCGTTTCTAGTCGATGACTACATCGCCGACAATGACCATTTCGGAGCTCGCGCGGCGTTGGTTTCCAGTGCGTCGAGCAAGACTTCAATCGCACTGGGCTTCCTGCTTTCGAAGCGCGGCCACGGCCCGGTCATCGGCTTGACCTCCGCAAGCAATGCCTCTTTCGTCGAGAGCCTGGGATTCTACGACCGGGTCGTCACCTACGACCAGATCACGAGCGTTCCCAATGACGTGCCCAGCGTCTTCGTCGACATGGCCGGTAATGCGGAGTTCAAAAGCGCCCTGCACCACCACTTTGGCGACCAGCTCAAACTGAGTTGCAGCGTGGGTGCGACACATTGGGAAAAGGCCGGCGGCGGTAACGTGCTTTCCGGCGGAGGTGCGGATCTGCCCGGACCGAAGCCGGAGTTCTTCTTCGCACCGGGCCAGATCCAGAAACGGGCCAAAGACTGGGGTCCCGCGGGTCTGCAAGAACGTATCGGCCAGGCCTGGGGCGAGTTCGCCAACGCCTCCGACAACTGGTTGAAAGTCGTGCGGGGGTACGGTCCGTCGGTCGTCGAGAAAGTGTTCAAGGACACACTCGAGGGCCGCTGTGCCCCCAACGAAGGCCACGTGATCTCGGTCTGGGACAACGAGTTGGAAGCTTCCGGTAGATAGGATCCACTAGAGCCTTCGAAACGGCCTCACGCCTTACCCGAACCGAAAGGAATCGAATTTGATCCGACGTCTACTCATCGGCCTGGTGTTCGCAATCTTCATGATCGCGGTCACTCTCGTGCTCTTCCGTGGCCCCATCGCCATGACGGTGATGCGCCAGGCCGCACCGCAGATCATGGCAAGTGATTTCGTCGGATCGCTCGACGACGGCCTGCACGTGTTGTTATGCGGCGCCGGTGGTCCACTCCCCGATCCGCAACGCTCGGGACCCTGTGTCACGGTGATCGCGGGCAAGTCCGTATACGTGGTGGATGCAGGTAGCGGAGGAAGCCGCAATATGCAGCAAATGGGCGTACCGCCCGGCCTCACAGAAGCGCTCTTCCTGACCCACTTCCACTCCGACCACATCGACGGCCTGGGGGAACTCTCCATGCAGCGCTGGGCGGGTTCCGGCCGGGACAGCCCATTACCGGTGCACGCCCCCGGTGGCGTGGAAGAAGTAGTCGACGGTTTCAATCTCGCCTACCGACACGATCAGGGTTATCGCATCGCTCATCACGGTGCGGAAACGGTCGTTCCGAGCGGTGCAGGCCTCAAAGCCGTGCCCTTCCCTCTTCCCACGCAGCGCAAATCGATCGTTCTGATCAGCGAAGCCGGTTTGCGCGTCAGCGCATTCCAGGTCGAGCACGCTCCGGTGGATCCCGCCGTCGGTTATCGATTCGACTACGGCGGTCGTTCGGTCGTGATCAGTGGCGACACCTCGAAATCCGATAACTTGATCTTTCACGCCCGCGGTGTGGATCTACTGATCCACGAGGCGCTGGACGACAAGATCGTCGGAGTACTGGAAGAAACAGCAACAGAACTCGACCGCCCGCGCCTGAAGAAGATCCTGTCCGACATCCCGGGCTACCACACATCACCGGTCGAAGCGGCGGAGGCCGCAGAAGAAGCCGGTGCAAGCCACCTTCTGTACTACCACGTCGTACCGCCGCTGATTCTCCCGGGCATGTCGGCAGTTTTCCTCGAGGGAACTGCGAAAGCATTCAGTGGAGACATCACGCTAGGTGTCGACGGTACAATGATCTCGATGCCGCGGGATTCGCAGAGCATCGAAGTTTCAAAACAGTAGTGTGCTAGCTGATCAGCGGCTCGCAGCCGGTTCCTGCCAGGATCTTGTCGACGATGGCCCGGTCGCTGGTCTGGAGTCCGGCGTAGTGCTTGCGCAACTCGACGAGACACTTCCCCTGATAAGGGAAGGGTTTCTGTATCCAGGGACGTCCGTCGATCTCACATTCGACCTTTTCGGCGCCCGTCTCGAGTGCCCTGGCGTTCGCCAGAAGGAACGGGGTGTAGACGCGACCCAACTCGCCGAGGAGCGCGCGTAGCCGATCGCTGATTGCATCGCGAGACGTCCAGTCCGATTCATCCGCTTCCAGGCCTGAGAGATCCTCTACGAGATCGAGCCAGGCCACGACGCGGTGGAATTTCGCGCGCGCGACCGCCAGCGGTGTGGGGTCGACCTGGATCAACTGGGTCAACTGGCCGAAGAGTCCGAAATCGCACGAAGACGGGCGGTCGCCGAGCACGAAGGCCGACTCTTCGAGTCGCTCGGACAGGAGCTTCAACAGGCGCTTGTAACTCTGCTCGATGACCGGGCCGGTCGTCTCGTTCGAACCGACGACCCAGAGTCGCTCGACCTGGCGGTCTGCGAACTGCTTCGCCATCGGCCGAATCTCTTCGTCGTTCAGATCGAATCTATGCCAGTACGGCAGTACGCGACTGGCGTACTCCACATCCTGCGAGAAGGCCCAGCGGTAGTGAAACATGCACTTCGTGAGCCACTCATCGGCGTAGTCCTCGATCAGCGCATCGATGAACGCGAGTGCGGGGTCTGGCGGGATGACCGAGCGCTCCTTGTACTCACCTTCGAGACGCCGAATCAACGGCGTGGTATCGATTGCGGCTTCACTGTACGAACCGTCCGAACCCGGAAACACCAGGATGGGAATGAGAGAAACCGGAGTCTTTGGAACGTGGCCCTGGTGCTTCGAGCCGCGCTGAATCCAGACGTGGGGAATGCGACGGTAGCGCAACACCGAACGCAGCTTGCGACTGTACGGCGAACCCGGGGCACCGAGGATCTTGATGGGGAGTGACAATCTGGCCTCCTTTCCGAACGGCCTAGCCGGTCGGGAAATACTGACAGCCATTGTGCCAGAAACCGCAGATCGGGTCAGGTCGTGTGCGGTGCTTCGCTCGTTCCATTGGGCGCTTCGTCGCTCCCGCGCAAGACACCGGACACAATTGCCGCGGCACCCAGCATCAACAAGCCCGCCGCAAGAAAGCTCGCGCCGGGAAAGTAGAAGACTGCCGTCTCGGCGGTAAAGATGTCGAAGAGCTGGGTCATGAAGATCGGCGCGGGTATTGCCATGATGCTCATGATGCCCGAGATCGCACCGGCCAGTTCGCCTTGCGCATCCTCTGGAACCCTGCTGGTCATGATGCTGCGCAAGGCGGGCATGGCCACTCCCCCCAACGCGAACGGAATAACGAACACGTAGAGCATCGAAGTCGTAGGAGCATAGGCGAAACCCATATAGCCGATGGCCATGGATGCGAAGCCGAAAAATGCGGTGCGGCGCTCGCCGAAGCGCGCGACGATCGGACCGATCAGTCCCGCCTGCACGAACATGACGGCAAGGCCGACCACTCCCAGGGAATAGCCGATGTCGGCGGGCGTCCAGCCGAACTTCTCGATACCGCAATACGACCAGGTTGCGGGTAGTGAGTCGTGGGCAAGTGCGTAGAGCATGAACGATGCAAATAGCGCGGTTATCCCGCCGTAGCGGCGCAGTTGTCGCGCGGCACCGAATACATTGGCGCGCGCCAGTGAGAAAGGTCGGCGCTGCTCCGGCGCGAGCGTCTCGGGCAAGACGAACAGGCCGTACAGTGTGTTGAGCAGAGCGAGCCCCGCCGCAGCAAAGAATGGAACTCGTGGACCGAACTCTCCGAGCAGACCCCCGACCACAGGGCCGAGAGTGAAGCCTATGCCCCAGATCGCACCGATCAGGCCGAAATTCTTGGCCCGCTTGTCTCGTTCACTGATGTCGACCACGTAGGCATTGGCCGTGGCGTGGGTCGCGGCGAAGCCCCCGGCCAGGATTCGTCCCGCGAACAGCCAGCCGATCGTCGGTGCGAAACCCATCAGCAGGTAATTCGCGCCCAGAGCCAGAAGCGATAGGAGCAGGACCGGTCGGCGACCGAAACGGTCCGAGAGATTGCCCAGCACTGGAGCAAACACGAACTGCATGAGGGCGAAAACGAACATCAGCCAACCGCCGTACCGCGCGGCCGCTCCAATCCCCTCGCCCGTCAGGTCCTGAATCAGATCCGGAACCACCGGAATGATCACACCGAAGCCGAGCGTATCCACGAAGACCGTGATCAGGATGAAGATCATCGACTTCGTGCCGGCTCGGGGTTGGCTCATTTCCGGAGATTTCCTCCGGGTCGGTTTCGACCCGGAAGAGAGTTCAGTCAATTGCAAGCGGTTGGTCAAACCTGCACCGCCAACGCTGCTGAAGTAGCGACGTTGCAGAGCGCGGAGTGAGACATGCTTGCGCATTTACGCCAGGGATCCGAAGCCGGATTCTGAGCACGAACTCGGTCGGTTTTCCAGGGAATCTCCAATCTGTCGTAGAATCCCATGGCCAGCGAGGCACGAGAGGGTCAGACATGAGTGAGGAGTTCTTTCCGGACGTCGGCAAAATCGCGTACGAGGGTCCAGATTCACGAAGCGATCTGGCCTTTCGGCACTACGACGCCGAACGAGTCGTGCACGGCAAACGGCTCGTGGATCATCTGCGGATCTCGGCGTGCTACTGGCACGGGTTTGGCTGGCCGGGTAGCGATGTTTTTGGCGCCGGGACTTTCGATCGGCCCTGGCTCGCCAGCGACGGTGACGCTCTGCTCCAGGCGGAGCACAGAACCGATGTCGCGTTCGAGTTCTTCGAGAAGCTGGGCGTTCCGTTCTTCTGTTTTCACGATCGGGATATCGCTCCCGAAGGCGGGACGTTTCGCGAGAGCTGCACGCACCTGGATCATATGGTCGATCGCATGGCGCAACACATGGAACGCACTGGCGTGCGGCTGCTCTGGGGCACGGCGAACTTGTTTGGCCATCCACGCTACGCCGCGGGGGCCGCGACCAACCCCGACCCCGAGGTCTTCGCGTTTGCTGCAGCACAGGTCAAACACGTACTGGAAGCGACCTTGCGTCTGGGAGGCGAAAACTACGTGCTCTGGGGAGGGCGCGAAGGTTACGAAACTCTGCTCAACACGGACCTGGTCCGCGAGTCCGATCAGCTGGGTCGCTTCATGCAGTTGGTCGTCGAACACAAACATCGGATCGGCTTTGAAGGCACTCTTTTGATCGAGCCGAAACCGCATGAACCCACGAAGCACCAGTACGATCGAGACGTGGCGCATGTGTTCGCATTCCTGCAGAAGTACGGACTCGAGAACGAGATCCGGGTGAACATCGAAGCGAACCACGCAACTCTGGCTGGCCACAGTTTCCAGCACGAAATCGCTCAGGCTCTGGCCTACGGGATCTTCGGCAGCATCGATGCGAACCGAGGTGATCCACAGAATGGCTGGGACACCGATCAGTTCCCGAATAGCGTCGAAGAAATGACGTTAGTGCTCTACGAAGTCCTGCGCGGGGGCGGGTTCAGCACGGGTGGTTTCAACTTCGATGCAAAACTACGCCGTCAAAGCCTGCACCGGAATGATCTCTTCCACGCTCACATCGGCGGAATCGACACGCTCGCGCGCGCGTTTGCGGCCGCCGATACTCTCCTTCAAGACGGTCAACTACAGAGCAACCTCGAAGCACGTTATGCAGGCTGGCAGGGCGACCTGGGTCGTGGCATTCGCAAAGGCGAGTTGAGTCTCGATGATCTCTGGAAGCGGGTATCCGATTCCGAAGAAGATCCCGAGCCAGTATCCGGGCGCCAGGAGCAACTCGAAAACTGGGTTCGCCGGGGCATCGAAAGTTCAGCCGGAACCGACTGACGTCGGATCGGGGGAGACAAGACATGAAGATCCTGCGAAGCATCGCCCTGGGATTGGGTTATCCGCTCGCACTCGTGTTGATCCTGGGTAGCGTCGCGATCATCGCGCGCCTGGTCCAGGTCGTATTCTTCTATTCGCCACCGGCGCTGGAACACTACGAGCAGAAACTGAGCTACCTGGAATCGCTCCCCAAGGTGGATCCGAAGACCGTGCCCAACTTCATCGTGATCCTTTTTGACGATCTGGGCTGGGGGGATCTTTCGATTCAAGGCAATGCGCTGATCCGCACGCCTCGCATCGATCAGGTCGCGTCCGAAGGCCTGCGCATGAATCACTTCTACTCCAGTTCTCCGGTCTGCACGCCGTCGCGCATGGGACTTCTTTCGGGTCGCTATCCGGGACGGCGCGATATTCGCGTCGTGTACTTCCCGGACGAGAGCGCGGTCGGAATCGGGCGCCGCTTCCTCGGACAGGAAAATCAACTGGCGCGCGATGAAATCATGATCCCGGAGGCGCTGCGTGCCGCCGGGTACTCGACGGGCATGATCGGCAAGTGGCATCTGGGCGGACGTCCGGGCCATCGCCCCACCGACTTCGGCTTCGACTCGTGGTACGGCGTGTTGTGGAGCAATGATATGTGGCCGTTGCATCTGTTTCGCAACGACGAGATTGAGCGCGAAGATGCCCGGGGATTCAATTTCACGGGCGAGCGCGATGAAGAAAGGCCCTTGGGTGCGGGCGGAATCGATCAGACGCATCTGACTCAGGACTACACGCATGAAGCGATCGACTTCCTGGAACGCAACACCGATCGGCCCTTCTTCCTGTATCTGTCTCATAACTTCCCGCACGTACCCCATTACGCATCGCCGGAGCACGCGGGTGAATCGGCGGGAGGACTTTACGGCGACGTGGTCGAGGATCTAGACCGCAGCACGGGTGCGGTACTCGACGCGCTCGAACGACTGAACCTCGACGAGAACACACTCGTAATCATCACCAGCGATAATGGCGCTGACTATCTGGGCAGCCCGGGAGGTTTACGCGGTCGCAAGACGCAGGTCTACGAAGGCGGCCAGCGCGTACCGATGATCGTACGCTGGCCCGGCCGGATTCCCGAGAACATCCAGAGCGACGCTATGGGTATGAACATCGACCTCTTCCCCACGCTTCTGGGACTCGCCGGACTTCCCATGCCCGAGGATCGGGCGATCGACGGTCGAGACTTGACACAGGTCATGACCGCGAACGCAGCCAGCCCTCACGACCATCTGTTCTACTTCTCGATCTGGGCCCCCGAACCCGAAGCGGTTCGAGATCATCGCTACAAGTACCTGCTCAATACGAATGACGTCGGTCGCAATCGCCCTCATCTTTCCCGGCTAGACGTCGACATCGAAGCCCACGACCTGCGGCGCAAGCATCCCGAAGTGGCCGAGGAGCTCTCGCAGGCGCTACAGGCCAAGCGCAAGGAGATCCGCGACAATCCACGAGGTTGGCACTGACGATCGCTGAGGCTGATAATCAAATGAAGCCAGGAGATCGCCATTCGCTCGTCACGTCTGATCCGGATCACACTCAGGACCCTCCACCTGCTCGGGTTTGCGTCTCTGTACGGCGGGCATCTCTACGGTGTCACGGCCGATCGGCTCCTACCCGCGCTTCTGACCACGATCGTCAGCGGCGCTGCACTCGTCCTCCTCGATGTGTTGCGCGAGCCGCTGTCTCTGGTGCAGATGCGTGGCTTGGCCACGATCACCAAGATCGCACTGGTCGTAGCCGCTCACTTCGCGTGGGACTATCGCGTCTGGCTATTGACCCTGGTGGCCGTGATCGGCGCAGTCTCATCCCATATGCCGGGACACTATCGCTACTACTCCCCGCTCCACGGACGCGTAGTAGGGTCGACTGAAAAGGGCTGAGCGCGGTCCCTTCGCCGAGCCCGAAGTCGCGCGCTTCGACATCGCCGGTTACCTGTCGCACGTTCTCGCGCTTCGCGCGTTTCCGGACCGGCGCAGCGCTCTGTGGAGCCAGGCCCCAATGCTCGTGCTGATGGTCGCCTACACGTGCATCAATCTGTGGATACTGGGTCAGCCGATTACGGAGTAGTGTTTAGCGATCGTTCGCGTCGGACGCATCGGGATGGCCCGCAGCTCCGATACTCCCTGTTTGAACCTCAACCTGGATCGAACCCGCTCGTTCGAACTGGATCGTGAGCGGAAAGCGACTGCCGCGTGCGAGTGGAGCGTGAAGTCCCATGAGCATGACGTGCAACCCACCCGGCTCAAACGAAACGTGCGACCCCGGTGGAATCTCCAGGTCCGGACGGGAGTTCATTTCCACCATTCCGCCGCTGTGAACCGTCTCGTGCACCGAAGCCTGAGCGGCGACCGGCGTCGACAGAGACACAATTCGCTCGGTATGCGTGCCCCGATTTTCGATCGTCAGATAGACGATACCCGCACCGCCGCTGCCTACCGTCTCGCGCGACCAGGCCTTCGCAACCAGGATCCCGGCCTGAGGAGAAACACAGGCCAGCGATGAAATCAGTGTGATCGCGACGAAAGCCGACAAGATCCCGGTCCTGCAAGACCCGCTCATGGCTGTCCCTCCGACTGCCCGGCATCCACCGCTGGAGCGCTCATGTGTTTCTGGATCTGGGCAACAGGTCCGTCCATACCCGCTCTGTCATCGAGAATCGCGACCGCTGCCCCGTCGGGTCCAACCAGGTAGAGATCGTCCTCTTGGCTGATGGCATAACTCCCACTCTCGTCGGGCGCACCTCGAATGAAGATCATATCGCAGGCTCTCGTCGCCGCTTGAATCTCCGCCTCAAGACTTCGGGAGTATCCCGGGCGGGATCGAGGCTGATGAAGACCGGCCGGATGCGCTCCGCCAGTGGTCCGAGGCGGCGAATCGCGGTGCTCATCACCTGAAGTCCCGTCGGGCAGACGTCCGGGCAGTGGGTGTAGCCGAAGAAGATGAGCAGGTACTCGCCCTCGAGGTCCCGTTCCTAAATGGATCGACCGGTGTGGTCGACGAAGCTCAGACTGTGCTCGACGGTCGGCGGATGCTACGCGTTCCAGCGAGCAAGCGCCTTTCGGATGCTGGCTGCTGATCTAGGAAGCGAGCTGGCGTCGGGCGAGCAGGGTTCGGGCGATCACGGTGATCGAAAGTACGAGGATCCAGAACTGACTGAGAGCCTCCACGTGTTGTGGGAAAAACAAGAAAGCGGTGTAGGCAATTCCCGTTTCTCCGCCTTCGGCCAGACCGGCCCCCAGGCGCAGACCGCGATCGTCGCGGGGTTGTAGATCCAGGGCCGCTTCCTGCATGCCCAGCGCGAGCGCACTGGCAATGCAAAGCACGTACAGGAACTGGATCAACAACCAATTCGTCTGCAATTCGGGGTGAAGAAAGGCGAAACCGACGATCATGATGCCGTAGGCCGCCATGTCGAGAACGATGTCGAAGTACGCTCCGAAGGAACTGGCCTGGCCCGTTTCGCGCGCGTAGATCCCGTCGGTTCCGTCTGCCAGACGACCGACCCACCACAGCGCCACGGCGGCCAGAGCCCAACCCTGTGCGACGCACAGAGCCGCGAGACAACCCAAGGCGAACGCGATCACACTGACGCCATTGGGCGTGAGGTTCAGCTTCGCGTACAGACGCGTAAGAGGGCGCGCAAAACGAGGCAGAATGCCGCGGAAGGCGTTATCGATCACGCCGGAAGTGTAACGCCGGTCGCCGAATTATCGGTAGTGGCGTGCCTTCAGCGGCGGGCGCGACGCAGTGCGAAGCCAGTCATGACCAGTAGCGCGAGCAGTCCCGCGCGCGGTTCTGGCAACGGCGGATCGACGGTCACGTTCAACGCGTGGATGAAGTCGTGATCGACGCCATCGAGACTGAGGGTGAACGCGAAGAGATTCGCGCTGCACTGTCCAAATCCCGAGTTGATCAGACAGTCGACCATGACCGGAACGGCCGGCAGATTCAACGCACCGCCCCCGAGGGAGCCGCCGCCCGAGTCCAGTACGGAGTAGTTTCCGGTGACGGTCGCGCCACCCACACCGACCGGCGTCGCCGTGAAGCTCACCAACGGGTCACCGCTTGCGAAAACCGGTGCGGCGCCGCTGTAGTTCATATTCGTGAACAAGACCTCGGCGACGTTTCCGGAGCTACCCGTGAAGCTGACGCTGGCCACGTCGAAGACGAAGGATGCGAAGGTATTTCCCTCGGCGGGGACCGTCACCACACCGGTGGCCTCACCTTCGCCGTTGAGGTCGAGGACCTCGTTCGTAAGGCACAGGCTGGTACCGGAGACGCAGGCTCCGTTGGTCGACGGCGTTCTCAACCCGCCGCCGAGTACGGTGAAGTCGGGATACGTCCCGGCGGCTTGCGCTGTCGAAGCTGAAAAACCCAGGACGAAAAGTGGGCTCAGGAGAAGGTGCGGAATCCGAAATCTCAACTGCGGCCTCTCTTATCTGCTGCGCCGTGCAATCGCGCCCCCGGCGAGTACCAGCACCAGGAGGAGTGCGGCGCTCGGCTCTGGAAGCGGAGGATCGACGATCGGATTTATGGCGTGAAGGAAATCGTAGTCCGTGCCCGCGATCGAAATCGTGAACACGTCGTACAACATCGGGCACTGGCCGAAGCCGGAAGAAATCGTGCAATTCAAGCTGGTCAGGACGGGTGTCGCGTTGATCGTGCCCGAATCGACCGTACCGCCGCCGCCATCGAGGGCCGTGTAATTGCCCGTGATTCCGCCCGCGCCCGAACCCATGGCGGCTGAGCTAAAGCTGACGGTCGGGTCGCCGGTTGCGAAGCTCGTAATCGAACCGGTGTAGTTCAGATTCGTGAACAGAATGGCTTCGGCACCGCCGGCGGCGCTCTTGCCGGCAATCAAGGAGAAGCCGAGCGATGCCACATCGATATCGACCAGACCCGTGACACCAACGCCGACGCCGGTGTACTCGACGTAGCCGGTCGCGGGCGCAACACCCGGATCGAGTTCGAAGACCTGATCTGTATCGAGGCAAAGGCTGGCGCCGGCCTCACATCCGCCGTTGCTCGACGGCGCAGAGATACCGCCACCTACAAGGCCAAAGTGAAGATCCGTGGTTGCTTGCACATTAGTTGCCGCTGACAGCACAAACGTCAGCATTGCCGCCCAAATCAAGGCCCCCTGCTTCATCGCCCTACCTTTCGGTTCGACTATTTTCTAGTTACGTGCGTCGGAAAGTGCGCGCCGGCCTCGAAGAGCGAGGCAGGCTGCAAAGCCCAGCCCTATCAGGCTGGCGCTCCCGGGCTCGGGAAGCACGGTCCCGGTCCAGTTGATGTTTGCGCTGATGACCAGGTCGTTTGCTTCGCCCGGAAACCCCGCTTTGTCGAGAATGCCAAGGGACACCCCCGTGAAATTGAAAGCGCCCAACGGAACATTGACCGTGCCGTTGAGAGTCGCGTTCTCGAAGTTCAAGTCGACGCCGCCATTGTAGGTCGAATCGACCTCGACCGGACCCGTGAAGACGGTGTACGTGTCGGGTCCCGAGAGAAACGAGAACGACTGCGCGAAATCGGAAGTGCAGACCGCCGAAGTACCCGTGTCGCACGGAATCAAGCTCGCGTTGGTGATCGTCACCGCGCTGAGCCCGCCATAGGTTTCTCCCGGCTCGAACGTCAGCACCTGCGAGGGCGCCAAAGTGAACTCGAAGTCGATCAGCGTTCCCACGCCGGCGGTCACGTCGAAGATCGCCGAGGCGCCGTTAAAATTCAGACTCTGCGAAGCGATGGTCGCCGCCCCAGTCGTCGCAGTGACGTCCGCGGTTCCCGAACTAAACACGTAGTTCGTGGTCGCGGCAGCTGCGTTTCCGCAGATTCCCAAGCTGGCGATGAGTGCCAGCGCAGATACTACTCCCTGAAAAAACCTCAAAACATCCCTCCCAAGAGCCGCAAGAGAACCGGATTCGCACCTAGGCAGTGGCGGAATCCGATCCGTGGGTCTCACCTTACTACATCAGGAGGCGGAAAGGGAAGCGCAAAATGTGTGCTTCAACAGGCAGTAACCCGGTTGGGGTGGGAGGAAAATCAGCCCGAGGGCCAAATCCCGCGCCTCGATCAGAATTCCCAACTCATTTCAGGAACTTGCAGACCTCGGACTCGGGAACCCTGCCACCGGAAACGCTCCGGAGTGCAAGACGCGGCTTTGCGGCGAATCGGCCCGCGAAGCGAAGCCCGAGGTGCCTACATACTGCGCTGCAGGAGCCGGCGAAAAAAGCCCTTGTACGGCGGGTACATGACGCTCAGATCGAAGCGCGTGCCCCGGCTCATGACGGATTTTCGATGGCTGAAAGTCTCGAACGACCACTTCCCGTGATAGGCACCCGTCCCGCTGGAACCGACGCCGCCGAAAGGCAGCCTCGGATCCATCAGGTGCACGATCGTTCCGTTGACCGTGGCGCCCCCTGAACTGGTTTCGGCGAGCACCTTGTCTTCGACGGCCGAACTCTCGCTAAACACGTACAGCGCAAGCGGTTTTTCGCGCTCATTCACGAAGTCGATCGCCTCGTCCACACTCTTGACCGTCAGCACCGGGAGCACGGGGCCGAAGATTTCCTCCCGCATGATGCGGGAATCGCTCGAGACACCGCGCAACACCGTGGGCGCAATGAACTTGTCCTCGGCATCGGTCTCGCCTCCGAAAGCCGGCGTCCCGTCCTTGATCAAAGTGGCCACGCGCTCGTGGTGTCGGTGGTTGACGATGCGCGCGTAGTCCGGTGAATCCTGCGGAGAGGAGCCGTAGAAGCGTTCAATCGCCGCGCCCAGAGCATCGACCAGTTCCTGCTCGCGGTTTTCGTGCACCAGCACGTAGTCGGGCGCGATGCAGGTCTGACCGGAGTTGATGAACTTGCCCCAGGCGATCCGGGTGGCCGCGATCTCGATGTTGGCGTCCTCGGCCACGATGCAGGGACTCTTGCCGCCGAGTTCCAGCGTGACGGGAGTCAGGTTCTTGGCGGCGGCCTCCAGGATCACCCGCGCGACCCGACCGTTGCCCGTGTACAGAATGTGGTCGAAGCGCTGCTCGAGCACCGCAGTCGTCTCTGCGACGCCGCCTTCCACCAGCGTGATCGCCTCCTCGTCGAAATACCGGGGAACGAGCTTCGCGAGCAGCGCCGAAACATTCGGAGTGACCTCCGAGGGCTTGAGCACGACTGCGTTGCCCGCGGCGATCGCCCCGACCAGCGGCGCGAACAGCAGACCGACCGGGTAATTCCAGGGCGAGATGATCAATACCACGCCCAGGGGATCGCGCAGGATTCGAGCCTTGCCTATCAAGGGCAGCGTTCCCACGCGCTGGGGCCGGGTCCACTTTTTCAGGTTCTTGAGTGCGGAGCGCGCCTCGATCGCACCTTGGGATACGTCGGCCAGCAGGGCCTCGAATGGCGGTTTGCCGAAATCGGCGCGCAACGCCTCCAGGAATTCCTGCTTGTGCTCCTTGCACAGCGCGATCAGCGCTTTGAGCTGAGCCTCTCGCCAGGCCAGTGGGCGCGTCCGACCGGAGTCAAAAGCCCGACGCAGACGGGCCACGCACTGGGGAATCGAATCGATCTCTGTATGGGGTCCGGTCGCGATGGCGGGAGCGCTCATGGTCATATCCTCCGACTTGGATTCTGTCAGTTTATCAGGACAGTTCGAGCGGCTGCCTGCACTTGTGCCCGCATCCCAGCCTATGACATTCTGACAATCATCGTGTCATATCACGGAGCCGAGTGGGGCTCGGAGGTCGGTGAAAAATGGGACGGATTGCGAAGCGAGCGGCGCTCGCGCTGCTGTTACTGGCGGCCCTGGGCTGGCTCTTCCGGGAGCCGATCGCGCTCTCGGGTATCGGATTCCTGGTCAAGCTGCGCACCTCGGTCGGACCGCATCAAGAGGTCACCTGGCAGAGTGGGCCGGATCCCGCGGGGCGCGCATCGGGCGAGCGTCCGCCTAACATCGTGGTGATTCTGGCAGACGATCTGGGCTTCAACGATCTCAGCTTCGCCGGAGGCGGCGTTGCGGAGGGAACGGTTCCAACTCCTAACATCGACTCGATCGCGCGCGATGGCGTGAGCTTCACACGCGGCTATTCCGCCCACAGCACCTGCGCGCCGTCCCGGGCGGCCATTCTTTCCGGACGCTACGGAACCCGTTTTGGCTTCGAGTTCACACCTACTCCTCCCGGAATGATTCGCGTCGTCGGAATAGTCTCGGGCAACCAACCGGGTCGCCTGCGCAAACCATACATACCCGAAAACTCGGGCACCGAACTCGGTTTTGAGGAAATGGGAATGCCGGCCTCGGAGATCACGCTGGCCGAACTACTGAAGCAGGCCGACTACCAGACCTTGCACATCGGCAAGTGGCACGTAGGACGCGAGCACGGCATGGCGGCCACCGACCAGGGCTTCGACGAGAGCTTGCTGATGGCGAGCGGATTGTACCTGCCCGAAGACGACGCAAACGTCGTCAACTCCAAGCAGGACTTCGATGGGATCGACAAGTTTCTATGGGCTGCCATGCAACACGCCGCAACGTTCAATGAAGGACCCGCATTCAAACCCGGCGGCTACCTGACGGACTACTACACCGACGAGGCCGTCAAGGCGATCGAGGCGAACAAGGACCGTCCCTTCTTTCTGTACCTGGCGCACTGGGCTCCGCACTCACCGCTTCAGGCGACGCGCGCCGACTACGATGCGCTCTCACACATCGAAGATCACCGACTGCGCGTCTACGCCGCGATGATCCGCGCATTGGATCGCGGCGTGGGCCGCGTACTCGATGCCCTGAAGGCGAACGGCCTGGAAGACGACACGCTTGTGTTCTTCACCTCCGATAACGGAGGCGCGCATTACATCGGACTTCCGGAGGTCAACAAGCCCTACCGCGGCTGGAAGATCACCTTCTTCGAAGGCGGCATCCACGTGCCCTACTTCATCAAGTGGCCCGGTCGCCTTCCCGCGGGAAAGAGCGTCGACGCGCCGGTACACGGTTTCGACATCTACGCCACCGCGGCCGCGGCCGCGGGCGTGCCATTGCCGAAGGATCGCAAGATCGACGGCGTGGACCTGGTGCCCTACGCCGCCGGCGAGCGCCGCGGCTCGCCCCACGAGCGCCTGTTCTGGCGCGCCGGCCACTCCCAGATCGCCCTGGTCGATGGCTGGAAGCTCCAGGTAAACGAACGCCCCGGCAAGACCTGGTTGTTCAACACACTGGAAGACCCGACCGAGCAGAACAACCTGGCCGATCGCGAGCCGCAGCGCGTGGCAGACCTGCGAGCGGCACTCGCCGTCCACAATGCAGAGCAGAGCGCTCCGGGCTGGCCCTCGCGTGCGGAGGTGCCGGTGAACGTGGACAAGCACCTGGGCCAGTACGACACGCCCGAAGACGAGTACGTCTACACCCCAAACTAAGAGTTGTGGTCCGGAGAATGTGCTTGGCTCCGTCGAGGCCCCCGAGCAGCGGCGGGATGGCCGAAATGCGCCCCGCAGAGTTGCCTGAAATCCTCGATCCGGCTTCACGGGCATCGGGCACATTCTTCGGACCACAACCCCGGTTTTCAATACGGTCCGTATCGTATATGATTGGCTTCCCATCCAGGAGGACACCCGTGGACTTCGATTTCTCCCCGGAAGAGCAGAAATTCGCCGAAGAGGTCGAGCAATGGCTGGTCGACAACCACGATCCGGTTGTCATGGACCCCACGCGCGAGAATTTCACTCAGCTCGCCGACACTCCGGAGCGCCGTGCGTTCATGAAGAAGCTCGCCAAGAAGGGCTGGCTGGGCATGAGCTGGCCAAAGGAATACGGCGGACAGGGCATCGAAGGCGTGTACGAGTTCATCTTGAACGAAGCGCTGGCGCGACACGCCGCCCCCCAGATAGGCAAGGGCGTGGGCATCATCGGCAAGACGCTGATCCGACACGGCAGTGAGAAACTGAAGAAGGAATTCCTGCCGAAGATCCTGGCCGCCGAGGTCGAGTTCGCCGTGGGTTATAGCGAGCCACAGGCCGGTTCCGATGCGGCGAACATGCAACTGAAGGCCGACAAGGTCGACGGCGGCTGGAACCTGAACGGCCAGAAGATGTGGACCACCTCCGCGCATTTCGCGGACTGGTACTGGGTGGGTGCGCGCACCGATCCCGACAAGGCCAAGCACGACGGACTGAGCCTGTTCCTGATTCCGATGGATCACGAGGGGCTCGAGGTGCAGAGCCTGCCGACGATCGGCAAGGACACAACCAATCAAGTCTTTTTCAAGGACGTGTTCGTACCCGACGACTATCTGGTAGGTACGCGCGGTCGCGGCTTCCAGTACATCGCCGAGGCCCTCGACCTCGAGCGCTTCACCTTGTTCACACTGTCTCCGATCAGCGAGCGATCGCGCGTTCTGATCGACTGGGTCAAGACCGCCCGGCGCGACGACAAACCGCTGCGCGAAGATCCGAACGTGCGCCGATTGATCGCGCATATCGCAACGGACACGGCACTGGCGAGGTGTCTGAGCACGCGCTTCCTCTGCGCGGCGAAGGCTGTGAACGGCAAGCCACCGTCGGTGGAGTCTTCGCAGTACAAGCTGTTTACCACGACGCTCTCACAACGCGTCTGCAAGGACGCACTCGACATCACCGGAGCCGCCGGGCAGATGCGCGAAGGCCAGGATGACGCACCGTTGGCCGGGCGTTTCGAAGGCGCCTATCGCGCCACCATGAACGAAACCGTCGGTGGCGGTTCTTCGGAAATCCAGAAGAACATCATCGCCCGGCGCCACCTCGGCTTGCCGAAGAACTTCTAGCGGGATCCCACAATGGATATCGACTTCAGCGAAGAGCAGCAGATGATTGTCGACATGACTCGAGGAATGCTCAACGAGCACTCCTCGATCGACGTCGTGCGCGAGATGGAAGACGATCCCAAGGGCTACCCCGACGCGCTCTGGAAACAGATGAGCGAACTCGGGCTCAACGGATTGTTGATCCCCGAGAGTTACGGCGGCGGTGGGCAGACCCTGCTCGAAGCCGCGCTGGTCTATGAAGAATTGGGGCGTGCACTCGCCTCCACTCCCCACTTCGTGAGCTGCGTCATCGGCGCCGGCCTCCTGCTCGAAGCCGGTAGCGACGCGCAACGAGAAGAGTGGCTGGGCACGATCGCCAGCGGCGATGCCATCCTCACACTCGCCTGGCTGGAGCCGGATCGCGGCTATAGCCAGGTCGGCGTGGCGATGCAGGCGAAGAGCGACGGCGACGGCGTCGTACTTTCAGGAGTCAAGCGCCATGTTCACTTCGCGAGTTCGGCCGATCGCATGATCGTGTTGGCGCGTGGCGACGCCGGTGTCGATCTGTACCTGGTCGACCCGAATTCGGACGGCGTGAAACTGACGCACCAGCTTTCACAGGGCTCGGACTGTCAGTACCGGGTCGATTTCAACGAGGTCCGGGTTCCCTCCAGCGCCCGTATTGGCGCAGCGGGCTCGGGCTGGACGAGCTTCGACAAGATCATGCACGACGGCATCATCCTGCTGGCCGCCCAGGCGATCGGCGGAGCCGACCGCACGCTGCTCGAAACGGTGGCCTACGCGAAGGAACGCGTGCAATTCGACAAACCGCTGGGCGCTTTTCAGGCGCTGGCCCACTACATGGCCGACGCTTCGACTGCCATCGAAGGAGGGCGCGTGCTGGTGCACGAAGCGGCGTGGAATCGCGCGCAGGGTCGCTCGATCTCGCGGCTCGCTCCCATGGCCAAGCTCTTCTGCTGCGAAGCCTATCGAGAAACGACGCGGGCGTGCGCGCAGATCTGGGGCGGTGTCGCTTTCACCATCGAGTACGACTGTCAGTTGTTCTTCCGACGCGCCAAGCAGTTGCAGCTCAGCTGGTGGGACACGCCCTACCTCGAGGAGCGGGTCGCCGCCGACGTTCTGGACGGTTGACGATCGGAACGGCTGACACTCCGAACGGTTGACGGCCGGGAATCCGCTGAGGACCGCTCGCCGGGCGAGCAGTGGCTTCGACTGCGCCAGGACTTCCCATTGGGAAGCGAAAAAGCGACATCCTGCCCCGGGTGCGCATATAGGAACAGTCTCAAACGACGTTCCACCGGGCATGGAGCTTGCTCTTTCTTCTCCCGTAAACCCGCAAACTAATGGAGATCGGAAATGAAGGCCGCCGATGTCATGGAGAAGAGCATCATCTGCGTCAGCCCTGAGCTTGGGCTCAAGGATTTCGAGGAGTTGCTGACACGAGAAGAAATCAGCGGCGCGCCCGTGACCGGATCCGATGGGCGGGCGGTTGGAATCGCGACCAAGAGCGATATCGTGAGCGCAATCTCGCAGGTTTCCGAAGGACAGGAGCCCTGGCTCCAGACGCTGACGGTCGAGGACGTGATGACCCGTGACATCATCTCGGTAGAACCCAATACGAGCGTGCGCGATATCGCCCAGCTCATGATCGACGGGCATCTGCACCGGGTTCTGGTCGTCGAGGAAAGCGAAATTCTCGGGATCATTTCGAGCTTCGACCTGCTTCGCTTCGTGCAATAGCCCCGCGGCCTCACCGCTCTGAATTCGACCCGCGGTTGACGCAGCCTCCTCGGAGTCAATAATTGACCGAGTGGCTGTAGAAGACGATCTGCAAACGCGTCTCGATTACCTGCAGTGGACGGACGAGGATCGGTCCGCTCTGGTGAAGCTGCGCCCCGTGTTAGAGGAACACGCCGACGAGCTGGTCTCGGCCTTCTACCGACATCTGCTCGGATTCGAGCCGACTCGAAACCTGCTGTCGAATCCCGAAGTTCGGGACCGCCTGCTCACTACGCAGCGAGAGTATCTCTTGAGCCTGGCCTCGGGCCGTATCGATGAGCAGTACATCGAGAGTCGGCGCAAGATCGGTGCCGCCCACGAGCGCGTCGGCCTCGAGCCTCGCTGGTATCTGGGCGCTTACGGTGTGTACGTGTCAATTCTGCTTCCGCTGATCGCCGATCTATACCGCGGCCAGCCCGATCAGCTGATCCTCAGCCTCAACGCCCTGAACAAGCTTCAGATGCTCGATTCTCAACTCGCGATGGAAACCTACATCACGCGCCGCGAGGAGCAGTTGGAGTTTCTGGCGCGCGAACTGGCCGCAACCAGCCGGGAACTCGAACGCTCCTACGACAAACAGGGTGGAGAACTGCGCGAGACGGCCGAACGCGCACGCGCGGCCGAACGACTGGCTTCCATCGGTGCGCTGGTCGCGGGACTCGCGCACGAGATCGGAACGCCCATGGGCGTGATCCAGGGACACGCGGAGATGCTGGAGTCTTCAGTCAGCGACGATCGCGGCCACTGGCGGCTGAAAACGATTCGCGAACAGATCGATCGCATCTCGCGGATCATCCACACCTTGCTCGACATCGCGCGTCCGCGACCCACTGAATTCACACAGATCGATCTCAGCTCGACCATCCAGGACTGCCTTTCTTTCGTCGCCGAGAAACTGCAAAAACGGGGCATTCAGATAGAGACCCGTCTGCCGGACGAGGTCACGATCGAAGCCGATTTCCAGAAGTTGCAGCAGCTCTTCTTGAATCTGTTCCTCAACGCGGCCGACGCGATGCCCGATGGCGGCACGCTGCAGGTGGGCGCGGAGCGCATCGGATCCCGGGAAGTCGAAATCGTGGTTTCGGACACCGGGCGGGGAATCCGCCCCGCAGAACTCGAGCGCGTCTTCGAGCCCTTCTACACCTCCAAAGCCGCCGGAGCGGGCAGCGGCCTGGGCCTGATGGTCGCCCGCGGGATCGCCGAAGAGCACGGCGGTGAATTGAGCGTGCAGAGCGAGGTGGGGCGGGGTACGGAGTTCCGGTTGCGACTGCGTTCCCAGCAAAATGCGCCATAATGGCCCATTGGGATATAATGTCATAGCTCGGACTGAGCCCCCACGGGCAGAACGGCGCCCCTGGCGGGCACGGTCCCTGCTATAGAGGAGGGCCTATGGCACAGCGCTCAGTTCTCGTGGTCGATGATGATGCTGCGATGCGAGAGATGCTCGTATCTCTGCTAGAGGAACAGGGGATCCTGGCCTCTGCGGTGGGCTCGGCGGACGCCGCCATCGAAACCGCACGCGAGACGGAATACGGTCTGGTGATCTCCGACATCCGCATGCCTGGCAAGGACGGCATCGAACTCACCTCCGAGCTCCGCCGGTTGCGGCCGGAGACTCCGGTCATCCTGATGACTGCTTTCGGGAGCATCGATTCGGCGGTAAGCGCCATGCGCGCGGGCGCCTTCGACTATGTGACCAAGCCGTTCAAGCGCGATGCGATCGTGGCCAGCCTCGACCGCGCTTTCGAGCACCGGGCACTCGAGGAAGAAAACCGCAGATTGCGCAGGGCGATCGACCGCAGCACGAAGTTCGGCGATCTGATCGGTGCCAGTCCTTCGATGCGCGAGATCTTCGCACTGATCCGCAAGGTCTCGGGAAGTCGCACGAACGTGTTGATCACCGGCGAGAGCGGCACCGGAAAGGATGTGGTCGCGCGCACGCTCCACTTCGCAGGTGCACGCACGGGCCATCCCTTCGTCCCCATCAATTGCACCGCGATGCCGGAAGGTCTACTGGAGAGCGAACTCTTCGGTCATGTGCGCGGAGCCTTCACCGGTGCGCACACCTCCAAGAAAGGCCTGTTCGAAGAGGCCCATGGAGGCACGCTCTTCCTGGACGAGATCGGCGACATGCCTTTCGGCCTGCAGGGCAAGCTCCTGCGCGTGGTGCAGGACGGCCTGGTTCGACCCGTCGGCGGCACGCGCTCGATCAAGGTCGACGTACGCTTGATCACCGCCACGAACTCGGATCTGGCAGCAAAGATCGAAGCGGGTGAGTTTCGCCAGGATCTCTTCTACCGATTGAATGTGATTCCGATCCACATCCCACCGCTGCGGGAACGACCCGAAGACATTCCCGTGTTGGCAGATGCGTTCCTGCGCAAGCATTCCGGATCCGAAACACGAACCCTTTCACCCGACGCGCAGGAACGCCTGAAGCGAATGCGCTGGGAAGGCAATGCGCGCGAACTGGAGAACGCGATCGAGCGCGCGCTCGTACTTTCGCCGGATCGGGAGTTGGTTGCCGAGGATTTCCCAAGCCCCGAGGCCGAAAAGGAAATCGAACCCGTCGACTCCGAAGTCGCGCTTCTGGACGAAGCACTCGAGCGGGGTCTCACACTGCGCCAGCTCGGCGACCTGTACATCGAGCGGGTGCTCAAGCACTCGGGCGGAAACAAGGTACGCGCGGCGCGTGCACTCGGCATCAACCGGCGCACGCTGTACCGAAGGGGCGAGCACGAGACACCGAATCCTTCGACACCGAGTTCTTCGACGCCGAACGCCTGAGACCGGAGCCTCGGTGAACGCAGAAGTGAGCCGGGGCATCGCGCCACACGCCAGTACACCAGAGCACTCGAAGCGGGTTTGCAGCAAGGCACGCTGGTTGCAGTTCTCTTTCATGCATCCTTTTCAAGAAAGGGACAACGCGAGTGGACTGGCCCCCGAAGCGCATCCTGCTCGGTAGCGACTTTTCGGCTAGCGCTGATGCAGCGCACGCCGTGGCGCGCGCATTTGCCTATCGCGAGGGATCGGACCTGCACCTCTTGCACGTCGCTCAGGACCCGGTTCACGTGCTGACCGGCTACAAGCCCCTCGATCGCATCCTGGACTACGCGGCGAGTTACAGAGGGCCACGCACACGCAGCGTCGAACAGTTGTGCGCACGCGCTCGGGAACTCGGGGGGCCCGATTTGAAGACTCATGTGCGCACGGGTGACCCCGTCGCTCAGATGGTCGCTTTCCGGGAGCAGATCGGAGCCGATCTGCTGGTGCTGGGCGCCACTGGACTGCGCGGGTTTCGCCGGCTCCTCCTGGGCAGCGTCTCCGAACGCATGTTGCGCGAACCCGGCTGTCCGCTATTGCTGGTCAACCGCAGCCCAGCCGCGGGTGAGGTCAAGCGCATCTTGGTCGCCATGGAACTGCCCGACCTCGAGACACCGGCGCTCAAACTAGCCGTGGGGATCGCCCACGACCTGCGCGGCGAACTCATTTTGTTGCACGCTCTGCCGCCGCGTGGCTACATCTCCGACCGAAGGCACGTAGAGCTGCACGCGGAAAACGCCGCTCCGCGTATGCGAGCCGTGGCAGCCGCCATCGACCCGACGATTCCGGTAGAGACCGTGGTACGTTCTGGCATTCCGGAAGACGTGATCCAGGCCGTTGCCAGCGAGATCGACGCGCATCTTACTGTGATGGGTGTGGAGCGAAATCAAAGTGACTCGCCTGGTCGTGTGGTCGACCACGTGGTTCGGGCAGGACTCGACGCAGTACTGCTCGTGTGGCCAGAAGATGGGGAGGAACGAGAGTGAAAGTCAGAGATCTGATGTCCTCGGAGGTCACCACCCTGGGCCGCAATGACGAACTGAGTCTCGCCGATGACGTGATGCGCCTCGGGCGCATCCGTCACATGCCCGTCATCGACGAGTCCGGGCGTGTCGTCGGTGTGGTCAGCCAGCGCGATCTTTTCGGAGGCGCGCTCTTCAAAGCCATGGGCTTTGGCGATCGTCAACTCCGACAGGTACTCAAAACCCTCCCGGTCAAAGAGGTCATGAGCACGGGTGTCGAGACCGTGTCGCCCGATCACGACGCACGCGCGGCCGCCAAGCTGATGCTCGAACGAAAGATAGGCTGCCTGCCCGTCGTGGAGGACGGCAAGCTCGTCGGCATCCTCACAGAATCGGACTTCGTGGCAGTGGTCGCTAATTCGCCCAGATCGTAGCTTTTCGCCCCATTCGTGGCGTATTGGCTCAGATTGTGAGTTCTTGTGCCTCTAATGCCTCGCGGGACTGGCACCTCACTTGCTAGTTCAATAGGCGTGCAGTTCACCTCCGATAATTCTGCTGTACGCGATTTTCCCTCGCACGGGGCACTTCTGGTTCGATGGCCCGGGGAAGCTCGAACTCCCCCGGAAACGAACGGGAAAGGAGGTCGTCTTTGAGCGACATCAAGACAATCCTGGTACCCACGGACTTTTCGAAACCGAGCGACAAGGCGCTGGCCATGGCCACGTCGATCGCTCGGAAGATGGAAGCAAAGGTCCACCTGCTCCACGCCTACCAACTGCCGCTGGAAGTGGTGGCGCCGATTCCGGCGCCCTATCAGGATCAGCTGCACGAGATGAGTGTGCAGGGACTGGAAGAACTGCAGGATGGACTGAGCAAGCACGGGATCACATCCTCTGCGGAAGCCGTCGACGAATCCCCACTGGTCGCGATCTCCGCTGCAGCAAAGCGCCACTCTGTGGACCTGATCGTAATGGGAAGTCGCGGCGCCAAAGGCTTGGAGCACGTCTTCCTGGGTAGCGTCGCCGAGCGAACGGTTCGCACGGCCCACTGTCCCGTCCTGACGGTCCGCCGCGACTGCGGTCCCGAAGAAACCTTCGCGACTATCGTCGTGGCCATGGACTTCTCGGATCCCGCGAGCAGGGCACTCGCACTCGCCCGGCAGTTTGCGTCCAAGATGGGTCCGGCAAGATTGATCCTGGTGCACGCGCACTACATTCCGCCCGACGTCGAAGCGCTGTTCAAGGAACAGGGTACCCCGCTGCCGAGGCCTTCGCTGGCACCGGTTGCGGAACGCCTCGAACCGATGGTGCTCGAGCTTCAAGACGCCGGACTGACTTCCGATTTCGTCCTCGAACCCGGCGTTCCCGAGCGCTTGATCGTCGATGTCGCCAAGACGAATAACGCCGATCTGATCGCAATCGGCACGCACGGGCGCGGAGGATTGTCGCGCTTCCTGCTCGGCAGCGTCGCGGAGCGGGTCGTGCGCGAAGCCGAATGCCCGGTGCTGACAACGGGTCCGCCAGAGAAGTAGCGCCACTCTCGAGGAGGAGTTCCGCAATGCAGGACTACGAAGCGGAACTGGTGGAAGCACTGACACAGGTGCGCGCATACCCGCACGATCGCAGTGCCGAGCGGGGCGTGGAGCACGTCCAGACTCACCTCTCGCATGTTTTCTTGACGCCCGAGCGAGTCTACAAGCTGCGCAAGGCGGTGAGCTTCGGTTTCGTTGACTTTGGAAGCACACACGCTCGCAACACCGACTGTCGGAACGAGGTCGACCTGAATCGCAGGCTCGCCCCCGACGTGTATCTGGGGATTGCGCCGATCCAGCGAGTGGCCGGTCTCTTCGAGCTCGGTGCAGTTTCGGCCGTTGCGGACTTCGATGCCGATCTGGAACACGTGGTCGTCATGCGAAGACTGGCTCAGGGGCGGGATGCCCTGTCTCTGCTCGAGGGGGGCGAGTTTCGCGCCGAGATGCTCGATCTGGTGGCCGAACGCCTCGCCGGTTTCCACGCGGAGCACGGCCTGGGTCGGCCAGCCCCCTTCAGCGCGAGCGAGTGGAAGAAGCACATCGTCGAACCCGTGAGCGACAACTTCGACGCGCTCGCCGCAAACAGCTCGGAGGAATTGCTCGACGAAATCGAGAGCTGTCGCCAGCTGACGCGTAGCTTCGAATCCGTTCACTGGGAGCGACTGGAGCAAAGACGCGTCGAAGGGCGTGTCGTCGATGGGCACGGAGATCTGCATCTCCAACACCTGTGGTTCGAGCGGGAAGACCGGCCGATCGTCATCGACTGTCTGGAATTCAGTAGCGAACTGCGCAGAATCGATGCGGCGGCCGACGTCGCCTTTCTGCTGATGGATCTGCGCTATCGTGGAAGGCCCGGGCTGGCGCATCGCTTTGCCCGCAAGTACGCAGCCCAGAGCGACGACTTCGGTCTGTACGGCGTCATCGATTACTTCATCAGCTACCGCGCCGCCGTGCGTGCCAAGGTCGCTTCGCTGGCCGGAGCCGATCCCCGGCTTCCGGCTGAACAAAGGGCAGGAGCGCACGCGAGCGTCAGCGCGCACGTTGCACTCGCGAAGAGCGCGCTCGAGTCGCGTCCAAAGGGCAGCGTCGTGGCGCTGTGCGGAACGATCGGAACTGGAAAGAGCGCCGTGGCCGAGGAACTGGCCGAGAGCCTGCCGGGCGTTCCCATCGCCTCGGATCACGTGCGCAAACACGAAGCGGGGTTGAAGGCAAGCGATCGAGCTTCGGCAGCCTGGAACAAAGGCCTGTACACACCTGAGGCGCGGGAACGGGTCTACGAAGGGCTTCTGGAGAGGGCGAAGCCAGTCGTAGATTCGGGAAGAACGGCAATTCTCGACGCCAGCTTCGCCCGACGCGCGACCCGTTCGACTCTCCAGACCTGGGGTCGCAAGGAAGGCGTCGAGGTCATCCTGGTGGAGATTGTCTGCCCTGAAGATGTCGTGCGTGAACGTCTCGAACGCCGTGCATCCAGCGGGAGCGGCGCCTCGGACGCCGGCCCCGAACTCCTGGAGCGGAGTCTGAACCATCACGAAACGCCCGATGAATGGCCTCGACAGCGACACGTGCGGATTGACACGAATGACCCGGAATGGCGGGAAGAACTCCACTCCCTGGCGCGCTC
>JAAELY010000175.1 GCA_024226335.1 bacterium | reverse complement strand
TGGCAAACTGGCTCCCGATCGTCCTCGATGACGGCCGTGGCGTACGGTTGAGGCTCTGGTCGCGGATATCAGCCGACGAGCACGGGGGATCACCGTCCGGCTGCCAGATTCTCTCCGACCTCATCACGTTCACCCGCAACAAGATCGAACGGATGGTGCGCGGCTTGTTTCCCGGTAAGGAGCAGGGCCCGATGGAGAACTCGCTGAACACGGCATGGCTCGCCGCGAGCGTGTATCTCGACGGTATCGGTGCGGACCTGCTGAACAACGATGGTAGCCGTTCACAGGTTCCGAGAATCTTCTAAAGTCGCCGGCTGGTTCCGCCCGATAACCATCAGATGGCGACAGGCGGATCGGACAGAGCCCTCATCAACGAACTCCTGGCGGAGATCCGTTGCCTGAGGGCGCGAATCGACGAACAAGACAAGCTGATCGCAGCGCAACAGGCGAGGATTTCCCACCTCGAGTCCGAACTCGCCAAGGCTCGCAAGGACTCTTCCACGTCCTCGAAGCCTCCTTCCAGCGACATCGTTAAGCCGCCGAAGGCGCCCAAGAAGAAGGGCAAGCGCAAGAAGGGCGGGCAGCCCGGGCATCCCAAGCACGAGCGCGAGCCGTTTGCGCCGGAAGAGATCGACAACGCCTACGAGTACCGCCTCGGTGGCTGTCCGAAGTGCGGCGATCGGCTCGTCGATGCAGCTGGCTACGAAGACCGGATAGTCCAACAGGCAGAGACCGAGGCGAGGCCGCCGAACGTCGACGAGCATCGCAGCATCGCCCGTTGGTGCGAGACGTGCGAGGAGATCCACTACGCACCATTGCCAGCGGAGGTCCAGAAGGGCCAGCTTGCCGGGCCTCGACTGACGGCCCTGGTTGCGTTTCTCAAGGGTGTCTGTCACGCATCGTTCTCGACGATCCGGAAGTACCTGCGCGACGTGGTCGGCCTGACGGTCTCTCGCGGCTATCTGCGGAAGCTCGTCGGCAAGGTCTCCGATGCACTCGAGGCGGCGTACAACGAGGTTCTCGCCAGCGTGTCGTCGCAGTCGTTTCTCAACGTGGACGAGACAGGGCACAAGGAGAACGGCGCGAAGTACTGGACCTGGTGCTTCCGGGCAGACTCCTTCACGCTGTTCAACATCTCGGAGTCGCGAGGATCGAACGTTCTTCTCGACATCCTCGGCGAAGACTTCGAGGGGGTCATCGGCTGCGACTACTTCTCGGCCTACCGCAAGTACATGAAGGACTGCCACGTTCTCGTGCAGTTCTGCCTCGCGCACCTCATCCGTGACGTCAGGTTCCTGACGAAGATGCGTTCTCGCAAAGCAGTCGCCTACGGCGAGCGGCTCTTGGACGCGATCCGCGACATGTTCAGCCTGATCCACAGCCGCCAGGCCTTGCCGGCCTCGAACTTCAAGGCGCTGCTGGAGGAGAAGCGTGACGAGATCATCGAGATCGCGACCTCTGACGTCCCGGAGCACAGAGAATCCCAGAACCTCGCCAAGCGGTTCCGCGAGCACGGCAAGGCTTACTTCCAGTTCATCACGACACCGGGGATCGAGCCGACGAATAACCTCGCTGAACAGGCGATCCGGTTCGTTGTCCTCGACAGGGTGGTGACCCAGGGGACCCGAAGTGCGAAGGGCCGCGAGTGGTGCGAGCGCATCTGGACGGTCATCGCCACTTGCGCGACGCAAGGCCGGTCCGTCTTCGAGTTCCTCGTCTCCGCCACTGAAGCTCACTTCCGTGGCGAACCCGCCCCATCGCTGTTGTTGCACGTCCCGCCGTAGGTTCTCGCGCGGGCAGCAGCAGGTAGCAGGGGGAGTTCGAGTCATGCGCAGCGCGTTGTCGGTGGGTTCACAGCGTGTTCGTGGCTGCCGTCTGGCCATACGAGCAGCGTGGCTGGACCGAGGTCGTCCGGTCGCAGATCACCGTCCTGGCCCGTGAACGGCTACCGGGAATGTACAGCGTCGCGGCGTGCGATGGCGAAACCCGAGGCTGACTCGCGGGTCGATTGGCCCCCGGGGCACCGCTTGTAAAGCAGCGCGTTCTTCCACGATTTTCGGCGAATCCCCAACTCCGCCTGCTGTTAGCCGCTCGGTGTAGGGAGGGTGATCAAGCCGAGTTATCTTCGCTACGGTGAACACGTGTATTCCTGCCGCCTAACGAGGTAG
>JAAELY010000174.1 GCA_024226335.1 bacterium | reverse complement strand
TCAAGAACTCGAGCCTGTTCGTCGGCAAGCTCGTGCAGACCTCGGACGAGCTGGCGGAGGTTCCGGAGCCGACGGGGAAGATCGCCTCGGCAAGACCGGACACCCGCGAATTGGCGGGAGTCGACTGAGCTGAACTGGGACGGCTGGCCGCGCCCGCCCAGCAGCGTGGACGCGCTCGAACTCCTCGCGCCTCGAGCGAGCGATGCGGCGCGTGAGACATGAAGACGCGGTGGAAGTGGAAGGGGGAAAAGCAGGCCGCCTCGGACACCTCTTCGAGGCTCAACGGCCGAGCGAGATTGCGCACGATGTGGTCGATCGCGCGGTTGACGCGCTCGACGTAATCCATCGGGACGCCGCGCTCGAGTCCTTCGTCAGTTCGCAAGATTTGGCAAGTCTCCGTTGCGATTCTTTAGTAGGCTAGCATCGAGGAGAATTCGCATGAAAGAAACCAAGGAGAATAAGGTCATGGAGCTAGGAAACTTCTCGGTCAGCCTCACCGTCAAGGACATCAAGGCCTCGAAGGCATTCTACGAGAAGCTCGGCTTCAAGGAGGTCGGCGGCAAACTCGAAGAGAACTGGATCGTCCTCCAGAACGGGAACGCGAGGATCGGACTGTTCCAGGGGATGTTCGACAAGAACCTCATGACATTCAATCCGGGGTGGACGAGGGACAGGGAGACCTTGAAGGACTTCCAGGACGTGCGGGAGCTGCAGCGTACCTTGAAGACGCGCGGAATCACGATGACGACCGAGGCGGACGAGACGACCGAGGGACCCGCGCACTTCGTGATCACCGATCCCGACGGCAACACGCTCCTGTTCGATCAGCACGTTCCGAGCCCGAAGCGCTAGGATCAAACCATGCAACGTTACTACCCGATAGGCACGCCGGGAGAGCCTTGGACCGATATTGAGAAGGTCGCCTGGTTCGAACGCTGCAAAGTCCAGCGAAGTTACAAGGACGAGGTGATCCAAAAGCTCGATCGTCTCGGCGCTCCCTTCCATGTCGAAACATACGGTGCACTCAGCATCGATCCGCAGCGCTACCCATTGTTCGCCGTCAAATGCAGATCTCCTGCGGACGGACGGTCGTGGGCGCTCGTGACCGGCGGGGTCCACGGATACGAGACGAGTGGCGTTCAAGGAGCGCTCGCATTTCTCGAAACCGTCGCGCCCTCCTATGCCGACCGCGTCAACCTATTGGTCGTGCCCTGCGTCAGTCCATGGGGCTACGAGGTCATCAATCGCTGGAACCCGCAAGCTTACGACCCCAACCGTTCGTTCGTTCCGGATAGTCCGGCTGAGGAGTCCGCGGCACTCATGGAACTGGTTGAAGCTCTGTCCGGCGATTCGGCCGAGTTCCTCGTGCACATCGACTTACACGAGACGACCGACAGTGACGAACAGGAGTTTCGTCCGGCCTTGGCCGCTCGAGACGGGAAGCCTCTCGAGCCAGGCCACATCCCCGATGGGTTTTACACCGTCGGTGACACGGAGAATCCGCAACCTGATTTTCAAGCGGCCATCATCGCGGGCGTGCAGCAAGTGACGCACATTGCTCCCGCCGACGCGAATGGGCAGATCATCGGGGCGGATGTCACACAAACGGGTGTC
>JAAELY010000173.1 GCA_024226335.1 bacterium | reverse complement strand
CTGGCCGCGATCCCGAATATCAAGCATCGAGCAGTGCTGACCACGTGCTACGCCGCAGGCCTCCGTGTCTCCGAGGCTGTCAGCCTGAAGATCCACGACATCAACGGCACGCGAAAGATCATCCACGTTCACCAGGGCAAGGGACGCAAAGACCGCATCGTCCCGCTCTCCGAAACTCTCCACGAGGTGTTGCGCGAGTACTGGCGTGCCGTCCGCCCCAGGACATGGTTGTTCCCTGGGCGTGATTCCGATCGCCCCCTGTCGACGCGCTCGATCCAGTACGTCTGTCAACGTGCACGCCAACGCGCCGGTCTGCACCCGAAGCTGACCGTGCATTCGCTGCGTCACGCGTTCGCCACCCATCTGCTGGATGCCGGGACCAGCGTGCGTGTAATCCAGGTCTTGCTGGGCCACCGTAGCCTCGCCACGACACAGACCTACACCCGGGTGTCGATGCGCGAGGTCGTCGGTACACGCAGCCCGCTCGACATGAGCGACTCCGCGCAAACCTGACCTCGAGCCGGGACGATGACGCGCCACCGCTTGGAGGTGGCCGATGTCGTCCGCAGCCACGTCGATAGTTACCTCGACAGTCGCGGCGGACGCATCCCAGGACCAGAGCGACGGGTCCTGTCGGCCATCTCGACGTGCAGGACCGCCGCGTGCGGCGGGCACATCGATCGGTGCGACCGCTGCGACCACCAGCAGATCGCCTACAACTCTTGCCG